>NZ_JBFAWU010000010.1:0-124614 GCF_040680455.1 Streptomyces sp. NPDC052052
TCCTGAGCCAGGATCAAACTCTCCGTGAATGTTTTCCCGTAATCGGGACAACACAACACGAGAGCGGAACGACCAGCCGGAATAAGACCGGTCGTCCACAGCGTCCTCGCTGTGTAATTTGCCTGCCGGATCAGAGATCCCGCAGGACTTTCAAAGGAACCTCCAACCTGCCGAAGCAGGCCGGGGTATCAACATATCTGGCGTTGACTTTTGGCACGCTGTTGAGTTCTCAAGGAACGGACGCTTCCTTTGTACTCACCCTCTCGGGCTTTCCTCCGGGCTTTTCCCTTCGGTCTTGCGTTTCCGACTCTATCAGACTCTTTCGTGTCCGATTCCCGGTCGAAGCGGGTCAATCATTTTCCGCCTTCCGGTTCCTCGCTTTCGCGATTTCCCTTTCGGCGGCTCCAACCTTACCAGATTCTTTCCGTCCCGTTTCCGGTCCGAATTTGAATTCTGATGGCCGCTGGAGTGGCCAAGTCTTTTCGACTGATTCGACTTTACCAGAAGCATTCAGTCGAACTGATCGACTGCGTGATTCGAAGGTTTAAGAGAATCAACGGCTCTGCGGAAATTATGTTTTCCGTTGAGAGCGAGCAAGATGCTAGCGGTTGGGATCGAACCTGTCCAGTTCGACTCAACCGTTAGAATCTACCTCCCCACGCCGACCGTGTCAACGGTCTTTGGGGCGAAGAGGAGACTAGCAGGTCAGCGGGGGTGCACGCACATCAGGCCGCGACCGGAGCCTCGGCGCTGCGTCCCTCGGGGTCGATGTCGCCCCGTTCCCCTGTTCGTGTTGCTCGCCCGCCCAGGACGTAGACGTACACGAGGAAGGCCAGCTCGGCCGCGAGGCCGATGGCAATGCGTCCCCAGGTCGGGAGACCGGAGGGCGTGACGAAGCCTTCGATGACACCCGATACGAACAGGACCAGGGCGAGACCGATGGCCATGCCGAGCGCGGCCCGGCCCTGTTGGGCGAGCGCTGCTCGACGGGTGCTCGGGCCCGGGTCGATGACCGTCCAGCCGAGGCGCAGGCCGGTGCCCGCTGCGATGAAGACGGCGGTGAGTTCGAGGAGACCGTGGGGCAGGACCAGCCCCAGGAAGGTGTCGAGCCGGCCGGCAGAGGACATCAGTCCGATTCCTACGCCGAGGTTGAGCACGTTGAGGAAGAGGATCCAGATCACCGGGATTCCGAGAAAGGCTCCCAGGACCAGGCACATCGCTGCGGCCTGGGCGTTGTTCGTCCACACCTGGGCAGCGAACGATGCCGCCGGGTGACTGGAGTAGTACGTCTCGTACTCCCCGCCCGGGCTGGTCAGTCGGCGGAGGTCGTCCGGGGCCCCGATGGCCGACTGGACTTCCGGATGCGTACCGATCCACCAGCCGATGACAGCGGCCAGGAGCGTGGAGAGGACGGCCGTGGGTATCCACCAGTACCGGGAACGGTAGACCGCTGCGGGAAATCCGGCGGCCAGGAAGCGGGTCGCGTCGCGCCAGGAGGCTCGGCGGGTGCCGGTGACCGTGGAGCGGGCACGGGCCACGAGCTGGGTGATACGCGCGGTGAGCATCGGGTCCGGGGCGCTGGACTGGAGAAGCGAGAGGTGGGTGGCGGTGCGCTGGTACAGGTCGACGAGTTCGTCGGCCTCCGGGCCGGTCAGTTTGCGCCCACGGTGCACGAGGTGGTCCAGGCGGTCCCACTCATTGCGGTGAAGGCTCACGAAGACGTCGAGATCCACGGTCGGCTGCTGCTCCTGGCATGGGTGCGTACGGGTTCGTACTACGGCGGCGCGCTGCGGGGTCAGCTTGGCAGACTTGGGTGCCGAGAGGGTGGGGAAGAGCGGCGAAGGATGGGGCGGCGATGAGTGAGCTCGTGACCGGGGACGCGGTCGTACTGGGACTTCGGCCGGCGAAACTGCCGAGCCGGGCGCTGGCGCTGGCCATTGATCTGGCCGTGGTGGGGGCGGCGTTGGTTCTGCTGTCGATCGGGCTGGCCATCGCAACTGCGTCGCTGGACGAAGCGGCGCTGGCGGCGATATCCGTCGCGACCTTCCTGCTGGTGCTGGTGGGCGGGCCCGTCGCGGTGGAGACACTCAGCCGGGGACGGTCCCTGGGAAAGCTGGCGTGCGGGCTGCGGGTGGTCCGGGACGACGGGGGGCCGATCCGCTTCCGGCATGCGCTGGTGCGTGGAGCCCTGGGGGTCGTCGAGATTCTGATGACGCTCGGAGTGGTCGCCCTCATCGCCTCGCTGGTGTCGGCTCGGGGACGGCGGCTCGGGGACGTGTTCGCGGGGACGCTCGTCGTACGGGAACGGGTACCGGCCGGACGAGCGGTTGCGGTGCCGCCTCCGCCGCCCTGGCTGGTCGGACGGTTCGCGCGGCTGGACCTGTCGGCGGTGCCGGACGGTCTGTGGCTGGCGATACGGCAGTACCTGACACGCATGCATCAGCTCGACGTCGAGGTCAGTCGGTCGATGGCGGTTCGGTTGGCCGGTGAACTGGCGACGCGGACCGGGGTTCCGGTGCCCGAGGGGGTGCCGGCCGGGGCGTATCTGGCGGCGGTGGTCAACGAGCGGCAGGCGCGGGATGCGAGCCGGGTGTTCGTCGCTGCTCGGAGTGGCGCGGTGCAGGCGGGTGGGGTCGTCGCCTCCGTGCCGGTGGGGCTCGCGGCGTCCGTGGCGGGTGCGGGAGCGGACGTTGCTCAGGTCCCTGCGGCGCATGTGCCCGTGGTCCCACCGGTGGAGGAGGGCGGGGCGGCGTCTGCGACGGGATTCGTGCCGCCCGCCTGACCAATCAGGGTGTTGCCTCCCGGCAGGCCCTCAGCGCGGCGAGGGCGGGGACTCCAGGTCCTCGAGCTCGATCCCGGGCGCCGAGAGGACCACGTCCCCGGCGATGTGAAGGGTGTGCTGCTCCCCGGTGTCCAGGGCTCTGACCTGGTACTCGTCCACGATCAGGGGGCCGTTGTCAGTGGCGTGCGCTTCACTGTTCACCAGGGCCCAGGACTGGTCGACGGTGCGGGGGGCCAGGACCGGGTCCGTGAAGGCGACCAGGCGGACGCGGGTCTCGGGGGAATCGGGGGTGAGGCCCAGCAGTCGTGTGGTCGCGACGAGGAATGCGGGGGACGTGCCGGTGAAGGCGTGGGCGCGCACATTGCCTTCGGTGGCCTGCATGCCGGTCGGGTCCGTGCGGACCCAGGTGACGCCTTCGAGGGCGGCGCCGCGGACCTGCCAACCGGCGGCGTGGAGTTCGAGGCGTATGGGGCGGCCCGGTTCGTCGAGGGTGAGGTCGACGGAGCCGAGATGGTCTCCGGAAGGGGCGGTGATCGTGGAGACGTAGCGCCAGCCGGAGGGGCCCGGGGCGCACTGGAAGTGTTCTTCGCCGAGGAGGGTGTGATCGTGAAGGTCATGGAGCGAATAACGGCCGCGGGGCATGGGGTCCTTCGAGGTTCCTCGGGCTGAGCGGGTGCGGTGCGGCGCAGGCCCCCGACACGGGGGTGCGGGGGCCTGCGTTCGTCGCTGCTGCTGAACCGGTCCGTCCGTCAGCGGCCGGTCGTCACTGACCGGTGGTGGCGTACGCGGTCGCCGACGGGTGGGATCAGTAGCGGTAGTGGTCGGACTTGTACGGGCCCTCGACCTCGACACCGATGTAGGCCGCCTGCTCGGGGCGGAGGGTCGTCAGCTTGACGCCGAGTGCGTCGAGGTGGAGGCGGGCGACCTTCTCGTCCAGGTGCTTGGGCAGCACGTAGACGTCGGTCGGGTACTCCTCGGGCTTGGTGTACAGCTCGATTTGGGCCAGGGTCTGGTCCGCGAACGAGTTGGACATCACGAACGAGGGGTGGCCGGTGGCGTTGCCCAGGTTCAGCAGACGGCCCTCGGACAGCACGATGAGGACCTTGCCGTCGGGGAACGTCCAGGTGTGGACCTGCGGCTTGACCTCGTCCTTGACGATGCCGTCGATCTTCGCCAGGCCGGCCATGTCGATCTCGTTGTCGAAGTGGCCGATGTTCCCGACGATCGCCTGGTGCTTCATCCTGGCCATGTCCGAGGCCATGATGATGTCCTTGTTGCCCGTGGTGGTGACGAAGATGTCGGCCTTGTCGACGACCTCGTCGAGCGTGGTCACCTGGTAGCCGTCCATCGCCGCCTGCAGGGCGCAGATCGGGTCGATCTCGGTGATGATCACGCGGGCACCCTGGCCCCGCAGCGACTCCGCGCAGCCCTTGCCGACGTCACCGTAGCCGCAGACGACCGCGGTCTTGCCGCCGATGAGGGTGTCGGTGGCGCGGTTGATGCCGTCGATCAGGGAGTGGCGGCAGCCGTACTTGTTGTCGAACTTGGACTTGGTGACGGCGTCATTGACGTTGATCGCCGGGAAGAGGAGGGTGCCGTCGCGGTGCATCTCGTACAGCCGGTGCACACCGGTCGTGGTCTCTTCCGTGACACCACGGATCTCGGACGCCAGCTGGGTCCACTTCTGCGGGGACTCGCTGAGTGTGCGGTTCAGCAGGGTGAGGATGTGGCCGTACTCCTCGCTGTCCGCGGTCGACGGGTCCGGGGCCGCGCCGGCCTTCTCGAACTCGACGCCCTTGTGGACGAGGAGGGTCGCGTCACCGCCGTCGTCGAGGATCATGTTCGGGCCACCCGTGGGGGTGTTCGGCCAGGTCAGAGCCTGCTCCGTGCACCACCAGTACTCTTCGAGCGTCTCGCCCTTCCAGGCGAAGACCGGGACGCCGGCCGGGGCGTCCGGGGTGCCGTTCGGACCGACGGCGATGGCCGCGGCGGCGTGGTCCTGGGTGGAGAAGATGTTGCAGGAGGCCCAGCGGACCTCGGCTCCGAGTGCGACCAGGGTCTCGATCAGCACCGCCGTCTGCACCGTCATGTGCAGCGAACCGGTGATGCGAGCGCCGGCCAGCGGCTGCGCGGCGGCGTACTCCTTGCGGATCGACATCAGGCCGGGCATCTCGTGCTCGGCGAGGGTGATCTCCTTGCGGCCGAACGCCGCGAGGGAGAGGTCGGCGACCTTGAAGTCCTGTCGATTGGCGACCGTTGTCATAACGGGGCTCCTCGTGATGGGTGTCGAGGTGGGCACGGCTGGCTCTGCGGCGGCGGGCACACGAATGCCCGGGCGCTCGCAGCACAGTCCGTCGGAGGCCCTCTCTCCCTCGGCCGGTCCGCGTGGAGGGACCGATCGACCGCCATCAGCAGCGACGTCTGACACTGCCGTCGAATCTACACCGACCGGCCCAGCCGCTCCCAGTCCGCCGGGGATGGGGAGTGGCCGGAAGACCGGGGGCGGAGCGGACGGGGCGGTGGGGTGGCCAGAGGCGGTGGAGGGGCGCCCGGGGTGGGTCAGTGGTCCGGATCCGTCGGGTCGTCCAAGGCCTTGCCGGAGGTCGTGCCGGGGGTGGGGTTGCCGCCCGGGGCCTTGGCGGGGTTGGCGCCGGCCGCGGCGGCGGCCTCGCTGTAGATGTCCGGTTCCAGGTAGATGACCCGGGCGATCGGGACGGCTGCGCGGATGCGGGTCTCGGCGGCGTTGATGGCGTTGGCGACTTCGGTGGCCGTGTCGTCGTGCTGCACCGCGATCTTGGCGGCGACGAGCAGTTCTTCCGGGCCAAGGTGAAGGGTGCGCATGTGGATGATCCTGGTGACGGTGTCGCCGTCGACGACCGCGGCCTTGATCTTCTCCACCTGGTCGGCCCCGGCGGCCTCGCCGAGCAGCAGCGACTTCGTCTCTGCCGCGAGCACGATCGCGATGGCAATCAGCAGGACACCGATGCACAGGGTGCCGATTCCGTCCCAGACGCCGTTGCCGGTCCCGAGGGCCAGGCCGACACCGGCAAGGGCGAGGACCAGACCGATCAGTGCGCCGAAGTCCTCCAGGAGCACGACGGGAAGTTCGGGGGCCTTGGCCCGGCGGATGAACTCCTTCCAGGAGAGCGATCCGCGGGTCTCGTTGGACTCCTTGATGGCCGTACGGAAGGAGAAGCCCTCGGCGATGATCGCGAAGAGGAGCACCCCCACCGGCCAGTACCAGGCTTCGATCTCGTGCGGGTGCTTGATCTTCTCGTAGCCCTCGTACACGGCGAACATGCCACCGACCGAGAACAACACGATGGAAACGAGGAAGGCGTAGATGTAGCGCTCGCGACCGTAGCCGAACGGGTGCTGGGGGGTGGCCTGGCGCTGGGCCTTCTTGCCGCCGAGCAGCAGCAGGCCCTGGTTGCCCGAATCAGCGAGCGAGTGGACGCTCTCCGCGAGCATCGAGGACGAGCCACTGAACAGGAACGCCACGAATTTGGACACGGCGATCGCGAGGTTGGCGCCGAGCGCCGCCACGATCGCTTTGCTTCCGCCTGACGCACTCATGGGTGGCTGGTGTCCCTTCTCCGGTTCTGCGGCCCTGGCGCCGCGGTACGGCCGGATTGTCGCAGCTGTTGACATGGACGGTACGTCAGGTCACCGATGTGGCGCGGAACAGGGTGCCCGCACCGGATACTTCGACTTTCTCACCCGAGGGCACGAAGACCGAGGCGCCGGGTGTGAGGCCGAGGGTGCCCGCCTCCGGGGCGCCTGCGGTGCAGAGCAGGATCTGCGGGGTGTCCCGGGTCAGGTCCACGGGGTCGGCGCCGGGTGCCAGGACGAAGCGCGAGAGCCGGAATTCGTCCACGGGCGTCTCGTACAGCTCCTCGCCGGACCCGGCCGCCTCGGGGCGCAGGACCCCGGGGGCGGTCGCCTCGAACCGTACGACGCGCAGGAGTTCGGGTACGTCGATGTGCTTGGGCGTGAGGCCGCAGCGCAGGACGTTGTCCGAGCTGGCCATGACCTCGACGCCGAGGCCGTCGAGGTAGGCGTGCGGCACGCCCGCGCCGAGGAACACGGCTTCGCCGGGCTGGAGTTCCACATGGTTCAGCAGCATCGCCGCGATGACGCCCGGGTCGCCGGGGAAGTGGCGGGCGATCCGGGCGTAGGGGGCATGGGCACCGCCGAGACGTGCGCAGGCGGCTGCGGCCAGGTTCACCGTTTCGGCCATCGTGGAGGGGTCGGCACCGAGGATCGCGGTGAGGACCTCGCGGAGGGCCGCCTCCTCGGGGTGGGTGCCGAGGAGGTCGACGTAGGGCTTGAGCGCGTCGACGCCGAGTGCCGCCATCGCCTCGGCCGCCTCGCCGGGCCTGCGGAAGCCGCACAGGCCGGTGAAGGGGGTGAGTGCGCAGATCAGCTCGGGCTTGTGGTGGGCGTCCTTGTACATGCGGTGGGGTGCGTCGATCGGGACGGCGCGGCGCTCCTCGTCGGCGTAGCCCTGCTGCGCCTGTGCGAGGTCGGGGTGGACCTGGAGGGAGAGCGGGGCGCCTGCGGCGAGCAGCTTCAGGAGGAAGGGCAGGCGGGGGCCGAACTTCTCGACGGTGGCCCGGCCCAGTTCGCGCTCCGGGTCGGCGGCGATGACCTCGGTGAGGGTCCGTTCGCGGCCGGCTTCTCCGGTGCGGGTGGAGCCGGTGCGGGTGAGGCGGGAGGGGGCTCCGGGATGGGCTCCCATCCACATCTCGGCCTGGGGCTCGCCGGTGGGGACGGTGCCGAGGAGTGCGGGGATGGCGGTGGTGGATCCCCAGGCGTACGGGCGCACGGTGTTGGAGAGCCGGTCCATGGAATCGTCCTTGTGAGATACGTGGATCGGGGGTGTACCGCGCAGGGGCGGGCGGTGGTGCGGGTCGGCTCGGGTGGTCAGACGCGGGCTGCCGAGGCGAGCGCCAGATAGACGGCGGCGAAGTCGGTGACGGCGATGAGCTCGGCGAGCGATTCGAGTGCGGTGCCCTCGTCCGGTTCGAGTTCGCTGATGGCCGTGTCGTGGCCGAGGGCCAGTTCACGGGCGGCCGGTGCGGCGCTCAGGCCTCCCGTGGGGCTGTCGCGGAGCAGTACGACGCGGGCGTGCAGGGGCTCGGGCTCGGCGACCCGGTCGCGGAAGAAGTCGTCGGGGTCGGCCCCGGCGGCGAAGGTGCCGGCGAGCAGTGCACCGTGAGCGGGCAGCGCCTCGGGTAGCTCGGCGGCGAGGGCCGGCAGGCCGGACAGTTCGGCCAGGACCGCGGCGAACCTCCGGCCCACCGGGGCGGCGACGTCGCCCTCCGTCCAGATGAGGGGCAGGCTGTCGGCGAGTTCGGCAGCGAGGGTCTTGGCCGGGTTGCTGTACGTGGCGATGGCCGGACCGCAGCGTTCCGCAGTGCGGTCCAGGCGGTCGGCGACCCCCTGCAGCACCTCGGGGGGTGCGGTGACCAGGCCCACCCGGTCGAGCAGGGCGAGCAGCGGGGTGAGCAGGGCCCAGAGCGTGCCGGGTCCGGCGGCCGAGGTCTCGGCGTCGTACTCGCCGTGCGGGGCGGAGGCCATCGGTACGACGAGTCCGCGTGCCGCGTCGATCGCCTCGCGCAGGGGTGACCGGTGGGGGGCGACGGCGACGACGTTGCAGCCGCGCCGGTAGGCCTGTTCGGCGAGGAGGGAGAGACCCGGCTCGGAGCCGTCGGCCGTGACGACGAGCAGCAGGTCCAGCGAGCCGGCCCAGCCGGGCAGCGCCCAGCGCATCGCGCCTGCGGCGGGGGCGACCCCGGTGGGGTGGATGTGGGTGACCGGGGTGAAGGCGCCTGCCAGGGCGGCGATCAGGTCGGCGACGCCGGACGCGGCGGTGCCGGAGCCCGCGACGAGTACGGCGCGGGGGCGGCCTTCCGGGTTCAGTGCGGCGATCCCGGCCTCCGCCGCGTGCCGGGCGGCGGTCCGGACCCGGGCCCCGGCCTCGGCGGCACCACGGAGCAGGCCGCGGCGGTCGGCTCGGGCCAGCGCGTCCGGGGCGTCGAGCAGCTGCTCGTCGAGCATGGGAACGGTCCTCCGATCACGTGCTGGTCACCGCGCGGGGTGCGGCACGGATGCCGTCACGCCGGGTGGCGGGCCTCGTCGACGAGAAGAACGGGGATCCCGTCCCGTACCGGGTAGGCCAGGCCGCAGTCCTTGCCGGTGCAGACCAGCTCGGGGCTGTCGGCCGCCGACCTGTCGTCGAGCGGGGAGTGACAGGCCGGGCAGGCGAGGATCTCCAGAAGGCCGGCTTCGAGCGGCATGGGTGAGTCCCTTCGAGGGGTTCGGGGTCGCACGGATCGGGCGACGTCAGCCTACCGCCGGGGTCCAGGGTCCGGGGGACGCGGCCCGGGCCGGGGTGGGCGGAACGCGGGGCGGGCTCCGGGCCGAGTGGGGGTGGCTGCGGGGTCGCCCGCCCTCGGTGCTCCGCCCCGGACGCGACGGCCCTCGGGCACGGGGCCGGTCCGGGACGGTGGGGGCAGGGGCCGGCCGCCGCGGCACGCCCCGGACCAGGCGGGTCCGGCCCAGGGCGTGTTTCGAAAGTGGCGTCGTCTGCCCGAAGGGCAGCCTCGGCGGCGTCTGGTGCGTGCGATCGCAAGGCGGAGGGTCGCCCCGATACCGGGTGTATCGGGGCGAGCCCGACAACGCAGCGCGCGAGCGTGCCAGGCGTCGCCGAGCAGTCGGGACTTTCGAAAAATGCCCTAGGAGGCCCGGACCAGGGACAGCACCTCGTCCCTCAGCACGGTCATCGTCTGCGCGTCACGGGCCTCGACGTTCAGACGCAGCAGCGGTTCCGTGTTGGAGGCCCGGAGGTTGAACCACCAGTCCGGGCCGGTGACCGTCAGGCCGTCCAGGTCGTCGGTGGTGACGCCGTCGCGGAGGGCGAAGGACTCCCGTACCGCTGCCGTGCGGCCCGGCTGGTCGGCGACGGTGGAGTTGATCTCGCCGGATCCGGTGTAGCGGTCGTACTGGGCGACCAGTTCCGACAGGGGGCCCGTCCCGCTGCCCAGCGCGGCCAGGACGTGGAGCGCGGCGAGCATGCCCGTGTCGGCGTTCCAGAAGTCGCGGAAGTAGTAGTGCGCGGAGTGTTCTCCGCCGAAGATCGCACCGTGCTCGGCCATCTCCGCCTTGATGAAGGAGTGGCCCACGCGGGTACGGACCGGGATGCCGCCGTTCTCGCGGATGACCTCGGGGACCGAGAGGGACGTGATCAGGTTGTGGATGACCGTGCCCTTGCCGCCGTTGCGGGCGAGTTCCCGGGCCGCGACCAGGGCGGTGATCGCGGACGGCGAGACGCCCGCGCCCCGCTCGTCGACGACGAAGCAGCGGTCGGCGTCACCGTCGAAGGCGAGGCCCAGGTCGGCGCCCTCGGCCACGACGCGGGCCTGGAGGTCGACGAGGTTCTTCGGGTCGAGGGGGTTGGCCTCGTGGTGGGGGAACGTGCCGTCGAGCTCGAAGTACATCGGCACCAGGTCGACGGGGAGGCCGGCGAAGACGGTGGGGACGGTGTGGCCGCCCATGCCGTTGCCCGCGTCGACGACGACCTTCAGCGGGCGGATCGATCCCAGGTCGACCAGGGACAGCAGGTGCGCGGCGTAGTCGGGGAGCGTCTCGTGCCGGGTGACGGTGCCGGGGGTGGCGGCCGGTTCCGGGGTGCCGGTCCCGGCCCACTTCTCGACCAGGGCGCGGATCTCCCGGAGGCCGGTGTCCTGGCCCACGGGTGCGGCGCCCGCCCGGCAGAGCTTGATGCCGTTGTACTGCGCCGGGTTGTGCGAGGCGGTGAACATCGCGCCGGGGAGGCCGAGGCTGCCGGAGGCGAAGTACAGCTGGTCGGTCGAGCACAGGCCGATCAGAGTGACGTCCGCACCGCGCATCGTGGCACCGTGCGCGAAGGCTCCCGAGAGGCCGGGGGACGAGGGGCGCATGTCGTGGCCGACCACGATCGCGTCCGCGCCCGTCACTTCGACGAACGCCGCTCCGAACTGCTCGGCCAGTGTTTCGTCCCACTGATCGGGCACCACTCCGCGCACGTCGTACGCCTTGACGATCTGCGACAGATCAGCAGCCACGGGCCGGTCCTCCTGAGATTCCTGCGGACCGTCCAAACTACCCGGCGGCCGTACGGGCGGGCCGTGGGGCCTCCGCCTTGTGCGGATACCGGGTCGTGGCCGCCTCCGGGGAGCCGGCTGCCGCGGTCATGAGTCCGGTGAGCGCAGCACCCTCAGATGGCCTCGGCGCGCGACTTCCATCGGGTCCACGGCCTGCGGACCGCCTCCGGCCCGGCCGTCCGCACCACGCTCGTGCGGCCGCGCAGCCTCGCGTACCGCGTTGGCGAGCGCTTCGAGGTCGTCGCCGCTGGGGCGGGTGGGGGCGGAGGGATCCGAGAGCCTGACGACCTCCCAGCCACGCGGCGCGGTCAGCCGTTCGCTGTGCTCGGCGCACAGGTCGTAGCAGTGGGGTTCGGCATAGGTGGCGAGCGGGCCGAGGACCGCGGTCGAATCGGCATAGACGTACGTCAGTGTCGCGACGGCGGGGCGGCCGCACGCGGTGCGCGAACAGCGACGTACAGGGCTCACGATGTTGGACGGTACCGCACTCTTGAGCGGGCTGCGACGACTCTCCCTCAGGTCACCCCACCGTGTCGCCCTGCGGCCTCCGGTGCAACCGCCCTCCCGACCGCTCCCCTGACCTGCGGAGGAGCCCGGAACAGCAGGGCTTTCCGGTAACGATTTCTGTCACCACCTGGTGCGGAATCTGTCATTCGGCAAGAGATCGGCGATCGGGAGCCGGGCCCGAAACGGGCTCCTGTTCTGCCGGACTGTTCAGGCTTGGACATGCCGACGCCCGGTCAAGGAGCAGCGATCCACCCGGTCCGCGGAGAGTTACGCTGCGTCAGTGATGGACAGTCCCGAGCCTTCCCACCCGTCCGAGCCGCGCCCACGCCACCGTGACCGCCATGGCCGCGGCATGCGCGGGCCCGTCGCGCCGCCCCAGGTGCCACTCTCCGTCAGCAGGGCGGAGAGCTTCCGCGATCTCGTGCAGGACTCGGTGGAACGGCTGGAGCGTCGCTGGCCGCAACTGGCCGATGTCGACTTCATGGTGCTCGACGTGCCGGGGCCCCAGGAGCAGACCGTACCGCTGGGGCGCGCGGTCTCGGCGGAGAAGGGCCGGCCCGCACAGGTCGTCGTCTACCGGCGGCCCGTCGAGATCCGCGCCAAGAACCGCGACGAGCGCGCGCTGCTGGTGCACGAGGTCGTGGTGGAGCAGGTCGCGGACCTGCTCGGGCTGTCGCCGGAGTCGGTCGATCCGCGGTACGGGCAGGAGTAGGCCCTGCTGCGGGACGGCCCCCGCCCGTACCGACGACCGCTCAGTCGTCCAGGACCGACAGGTCCTGCTCGGCCGTGGGCACCTCGACCGTCCCGCCGTCGTACGGCAGCGTCTGCACGGTGAACATCTGGACGCCGTTCGTCGGCAGGGCGAGGGTACGTGCGGCGTGGACCGGGCCGCCCGACTCCGTCTCCACCGTCAGCGCGTAGGCGCCCTTGAGCCCGGACGGTACGGGCGGGGTGACCGCGAGCGTCGTACCGCCCTTGACGGTGTACGTCTTGACGGTCTGTTCACCGCCCTCGCTGCCCGCGGAGGCGGTGACCTTCACGGTGGCGGTGGCGTCCGGCGCGGTGAGCGAGAGGGTGGAGCCCTTGGCCCGGTTGTCGGCCACGGTCGCCTGTGCGCCCACCGGTCCGGTCGCCGGGATGTAGCCGACCTCCTGCCCGTCGCCCTCGCCGCGGACCACCTGCAGGGCGACCACCACCGGGGTGCCCGTGCCGCCGTCGGCCGGGGTGAGCAGCAGGGAGCCGGCCTCTCCCCTGGTGATGTCCTTGAGATCGACGCCCGTGGTCATCCGCGACTTGACGTGCAGGTCCTCGTGCCCGGCCGGCGAGATCGCACCGTTCTTGCCGAGCAGTTTCACCTTCAGATCGGCGTCGTCGTCACCGGGTGCGAAGGCGACCAACCGGACGGAGGTGGCATCCGCCGGGATGCCGGGGAGCACCACGGTGCCCGCCGGGCCGGCCGAGGCGGCCAGCCAGTCGGTGCCGGTCTCTTCGTCCGCGGTCCTGACGACCGCGCCGACGCGTCCGGTGCGGGTGGTGACATGGGCGGTCACGTCCTCCACCGCCTCGCTGGTCAGGGTGGAGATCAGCACACGGACGCCGGACCGGGCGGGCACGGTGATGCCTTCCCCCACATCGGACTTGAGGCTGCCGTCCGGACCGTACAGCTCGATGTCGGCGACGGCCGCGGTGTCGTCCGGGTTGGTGAGGTGGACGTAGTCCTGGCGGGACTTGGCGGTGCTCGTCGCCGGGAACCAGAAGTCCGTGTCGGGTGCGGTGCAGTTGACGCCGAGCAGACCACGGGCGCTGCCCGCCTCGACCGTGGTGGTCTGCTGGGTGGTCCAGCCCGGGGCCAGGCGGCCGGTCGCGGTGCCCACCAGCGCGGGGGCGTCACCGCCGGACACGTCGGCCGTGACCGGTTGGCCCGGCTCCTTGAGGGAGAGGACCGGCTTCGAGGAGCCTTCCTTCTTCTTGCTGTCCTTGTCCTTCTCGTCCTTGTCCTTCGTCTCGTCCTCGGCCGCGGCGTCGCCGGTGACCGTGTCCGTGGACTGCCTCAGTTCGGCCGTGCCGGCCTCGCCGCCGCTGCTGCTCGCCGGGGTGAAGGACGTGTAGGTCGTCTCCGCGATCTCCGAGAGACCGGGCGACGGGCAGAGCAGGCTGGACTGTTCCACCGGAAGCCGGGGGGCGGCCTTCGCTTCCGTGCCCGCGGCGCCGGGCTCGGTGAGCGCGGCGAATCCGGTGACGGCGACGAGGGCGACGGTGCCCGCGATGAGGGACAGGCTGGTGGACTTCACTCGGACTCGCCTCGCGATGCGTTACCGGTCGGCCACGGGTTCTGACCCGGGGCGGGGTTCTCGTCGGGGTTCTGCGCGTCATACCGGCCCTGCGGGTCCCCCTGCACGCCGTAGTGGGCCTGAGGGCCGTACGAGGCGTACTGGGTCTGCGGGTCGTACTGCTGCTGCGTGTAGCCGTACGGGTCGTAGGCGTTCTGCTGGTACGGGCCGGCGGTCGCCCCGGGCTCCTGCTGCGTCGCGTACGGGCCGTCCTGGAACTGGCCTTCCTGATACTGGCCTTCCTGATACTGCGGGTAGTCGGCGCCCTGGTACTGCTGCCCGTCCCAGTCGCCGTACTGCTGCTGCGGCACGTACGGACCGCTGCCGGACTGCGGGTCGAACACGTCCTGCTCATCGGTGGGATGCGGCTCGGCCGTCTGCTGGGCGGGGATGTACTCCCCCGCCGCCTCGTCGTCGCCCCCGGCCGGAACCGATTCGGCCTCCGCTTCCGCCTCCGCCTGGGCGGCCGCGCGGAGCCTGCGTGCCCGGCGCCCCTCGCCGGCCACCGGCTCCACGGGGACCGGCAGGTCCTCCTCGGGCAGGTCGTCGTCGATCTCCCGGCGACGGCCCGGCAGGGCGAGAACCACCAGGACCACGGCCAGCGCGCACTGGGTCCAGATCCAGACGGTGTGGGTGAGCGGGGCGCTGTACGTCAGGTCCAGCGTGCCGCCCTCGGCGGGGAGCTCGAAGCCCTGGGCCCAGCCGTCGACGGTCTTCGGGGTCAGGGCGTGCCCGTCGAGGGTGGCCTTCCAGCCCGGGTCGGCGGTATCGGCGATCCGCAGCACCCGGCCGGAATCGCCTTCCGGGATCTTGGTGTGCGCCTCGACGGGGAGCGATCCCACGGGCAGCGGTTCGCCGTCGGCGCCGGACGGGATGATCATGATGCGGGCGACCTGCCGGTCGACCCGCCACAGCGCGCTGCCGTCCAGCTGGCTCAGCCGGCTGAGCCCCGGGGTCGCGTCGAGGATCCGGCTCATCTCCTTCGGAGCGCCGTCCCGTACCAGTACGTAACGGATCGCGAATCCACTGAGCTGGCTGCCCTGGTCGGCTCCGGAACCCGCGACCAGATGGGCGACGACCTTGTCGAGGTGGCTGTTGGTGCCGCCGGCCTCGGTCAGTTCCGCGTCACCGAGCCGTCCGCCGGAGCCACGTACCAGGGCGTAGGAGACGGTGGCGGGCGAGGTGCCGCCGAGGATCAGGGTGCGCGGCTGGTCGCGGGTGCTGCTCTCCTCCGCGACGAACGCGGGCACCTGCACCGGGTCGCGGCGCTCCAGCGGGCCCGCGGCGCCGCCGGTCATCCATCCGGCGGCGGCCAGTACCGGGGCGAGGCCCGCGGCAAGGGCGATCAGCGCGGCGACCGGCTGGCGCCAGCCGAAGCTGAGCTCCGCGACGCGGATCCGGGCGCCGTCCGCGCCGACCAGCGCGGCGACGATCAGCGCCATGCCGTAGACGAGAGTGGCGGGGCCCGCCCAGCCCGAGCCATTGGCGAGGGCGGCGAAGAACAGCGCCACGAGCGCGACCGCCCACGCGGCGCGTACCGCGAACTGCCGCTCCCCGCGCAGCAGCGCCGCCAGCGCGGCGAGCACGATGCCGAGCAGGAGCACACCGCCCGCGGCCTTCGGGCCGCCGGGGCTGATGCCGAGCAGGTCGAGTGCGGAGGCCGTGCCCGATCCGTACTCCAGACCCGCTTCCCTCAGGAAGCCCGACGGGCCGGTGAGGAGCGACAGCGACCAGGGCGCGAGGACCAGCAGCGGCGTGCCGATCGCGACGAGGAACCGGAGTCCGTACGCCACGAGGTCGTTGCGGCGCAGTACCAGCACGCCGATGCCGAGGACCACGGCGAGCGGCCAGACGATGGGGGTGAAGGCCATCGCGAAGGTGAGGACCAGGGTGTACGCCCAGGTGGCGCGCCAACTGCCGCGGGTGTCGCCGCCGGCGCGCAGGCCGTGTGCGGCGACGGCCGCGCGGGCGATCAGCGGAAGGAGGACCGCCAGCACGGCGGTGCCGAGGCGGCCCGTCGCCAGCGCTCCGGTGGCGGCGGGCAGGAAGGCGTACGCGACGCTCGCCCAGGCCCGCAGGAGCCTTGATTCGAGCAACGGCCGGGAGACGAAGTACGCGGTGAGTCCGGCGAGCGGGATCGAGCAGACGAGCAGCACGGTGAGCGCGAGGCCGGTCGAGCCGAGGAACAGCGCGGACAGGGCCGCGATGACGGCCAGGTAGGGCGGTGCGCTCTGGGTGCCGCCGGTGCCGACCGCGTGCCAGCCGTCCGCGTACCTGCCCCACAGGTCGGCGACATCGGCAGGCGCTGGCAGCAGTGCGCCACCCGCCAGGGCTCCGCCGGCCAGCAGGCCGCGACAGGCGACGAGCGAGACGAGCAGCAGGACGGCGAAGAGCACCGGCCCCGGCTTGCGCCCGATCCGCTTGAGCCGCGCGAACTGCTCGATCTCCAGGAAGTCGGCGTCGTCGCCACCGGGCCCTGACTCCACGGCGCCGTGCCGTGAGCCGCCCGACTCGTCGGAGCCGCTGCCGAGGTTCCCCACGACCTGTTCCACGGTGGCCCGGACGGTGGCACCGGGCGGCGGGAAGAGACCGCGCAGCTCGGCCTGGTCGACGGCGCCCTTGCCGCGGCTGCGCCGGGCCGCGAAGATCCGTCCGGGGCGCAGCAGGGTACCGAAGAGTCCCGCGACCTCGTCGAGGGCCTGGCCGGGCACCTTGCCGACGAGATAGGCGAGGGTGCGCAGCAGGGTGCCGACGACGAGCCGGAGCATCACCCAGGGCAGGGCCTTGCCCCGTGTGTTGACCAGCATCGTGTAGACGGCGCCGGCCTTGTCGACGCGGTGCGGGGAGGCGACCGAGCGCCCCGCGCAGTCGACGGCGCGGCGCTCGCGGGCGGAGGCCTCGGCGTGCCTGAGCACGGCGCCGGGCGCGACGAGCACCCGGTGCCCGGCGACGTGCGCACGCCAGCACAGGTCGACGTCGTCGCGCATCAGCGGAAGCCTGCGGTCGAACCCGCCGAGCTCCTCCCAGACATCACGGCGGATCAGCATGCCCGCGGTGGAGACGGAGAGCACGGTACGGACCTGGTCGTGCTGGCCCTGGTCCTGCTCGCGCCGGTCCAGTCCGGTCCAACGGCGGCCGCTGTTGGCGATGGAGACGCCGGCTTCGAGCAACTGCCTGCGGTCGTACCAGCCGCGGAGCTTCGGGCCGACGATCGCGGCATGCGGGTCGGTGTCGACGACGCGCAGCAGCTCGGCGAGCGCGTCGGGTTCAGGTGCGCAGTCGTCGTGGAGCAGCCAGAGCCACTGCACGGGTTCGCCGTGCGGAAGTTCGGGCATCTCGTACGCGTCGTCGCGCCAGGTCCTGCTGACGGGGTCCCAGCCACTGGGGCGCTTCAGGTACGGCAGGTCGTCGGGAGTGAGAACGCCGGCCGTGCGGACCGCCTCGTCGACGGCGGTGCCGAAGCCCGTACGGCGCGCGAGGTGCAGGACATGATCGGCGCCGAGCGCCTCGGTGACCAGCCGTGCGGAGTCGTCGGCGCTGCCGGTGTCGGCGGCGACGATGTTCTGTACGGGGCGTTCCTGCCCGAGCAGTCCGGCGAGCGCGTCGGGCAGCCAGCGTGCGCCGTCGTGGGAGACGAGCACGGCGGTGACGACATGCCGCGGGAACTCTGGGGTGGTGGCGGCCGCGTACGGCGCCGTCGATTGGCTGTGCACGGACATCGAGGTACGGGCCCTCCGGCCGGGTCCGGGGGGCGTCCCCCCGGGGGCTGCATCGGTGTACACGCGCGCTCTGTCGGGGCGTTGGCGCGTCTCGGACGGAGCCCCACACTAACGGTACGGAGAACCACGATGCCGCCGAGCGCTGGAACGCGGGCGAAGGAACGAGGGCGGTGACGGGCTGCGGGCACAGCGATGACCCGTCTCCTGCGGGGCAGGTGACGGGTCACGGTCGAGCGTGCCCCGGTGGTCGGCCGGGGTGCGCTCGTACGCGGTGTGCCGGGGTCCCCAGCACGGGTGCGGTCAGACGGCGGCCTTCTTCAGGCGGCGCCGTTCACGTTCTGAGAGACCGCCCCAGATCCCGAACCGTTCGTCGTTGGAGAGCGCGTATTCAAGGCACTCGGACCGCACTTCACAGGCGAGACAGACCTTCTTGGCCTCGCGGGTGGACCCACCCTTCTCAGGGAAGAAGGACTCGGGATCGGTCTGGGCGCACAGTGCGCGCTCCTGCCAGCCGAGCTCCTCGTCCGCGTCCTCGACCAGCAGTTGCTGGAACAGCTCGGTCATGTGCGCCCCTCGTCTGTCTCTTGCGTCCCCGTGATGCAGCCGTTACTGATCGCGGCCGAACGACACGAGTGAAATTACAAATGTGTAGCTCCAGGCCAGTCAAGCGAAGATCTGCTATCGGCCCCTGTATTCACCCTGCGGAACCAAGGATATGCGGAAAGTGTGCAAATCAGCAAAAAACCTGACATATGTCACACATCTCACTGCGCCACCCTTCCCACCGGGTGGGACGAGCGAGCCCCTCGCCGTGTTTCGATTCGATCACCGAAGCGACCAAGATCACAGTCGGGTCACGGGACCTCAACAACGTTTACGAACACGGTTGATGCGCCACATCTCCGTCACGACGGCCGCATAAACCTCTCCCCACCCGGGGCAACCGGATGAGGTGAAACATTACCCCCAAATCGGGCATTGGGTTGACAGTGGACCCAGGGAGCCGGTCTCCTTGACTGCATGCCAGCGACCGCAGCGACGTACACCACCCACATCCGTGGGTTCCGTACGGCTGTCCAGGCCCGCTGTTGCTGTTCCAGCTGTCACAGCTGTTGATGCCATAAGGCTCCGGCTGCCGGCTACGCCCCGGCTTCTTCTTGCAGAGCTCCTCGCAGAGCGCCTCCGCGGCGTTTCCTCTCTGCGCTTCCACGGCTCTCCGGTCTCCGAGACACCCCGCACAAGCCCCCCACGCCGAGGAACAACCGCTTCCATGAACAGCGACAGCGACCTCCAGATCGCCGGCGATCTCCTTGAGGTCCAGCACCTCCTCCAGCCCGCCCGCGAGCACCCCTCCACCGTGGCCGAGTTCGCCGGACTCGCCCGCAGGATCGCCACCGACCGTGCGCAGTGGGCGCCGCTCGTCCGGTACGACGCCACCACCCGCTGGTACCACCGGCTGCGCACAGGCCCCGGTTACGAGGTCTGGCTGCTCAGCTGGGTGCCCGGCCAGGGCACGGGTCGCCACGACCACGGCCTGTCCTCCGGCGTACTGACCGTCCTGGACGGCCGGTTGACCGAGCGCACCGAGCGTGCCACGAGGGCGCTGGACTCCGGCGCGCAGCGCGTCTTCGCACCCGGTTATGCGCACGAAGTGGTCAACGACTCCCTCGAACCCGCCGTGAGTCTGCACATCTACTACCCGGGCCTGACCGAGATGCCGATGCACGCGGCGCAGTGCGCCCCGGCGGCCGTGGATGCCGTACGCACCTGAGCCCACCCGTCGCCCACCACCACCCCACCAACGATCAGGCTTCGCCTGACAGCCCACCCGTCGCCCACCACCACCCCACCAACGATCAGGCTTCGCCCGACAGCCCACCCGTCGCCCACCACCACCCCACCAACGATCAGGCTTCGCCTGACAGACTGTTGGGCATGCGCATTGTGGTTCTGGCCGGCGGCATCGGCGGTGCTCGTTTCCTGCGTGGCCTCAAGCAGGCCGCTCCCGAGGCGGACATCACGGTGATCGGCAACACCGGTGACGACATCCATCTCTTCGGCCTGAAGGTCTGCCCCGACCTCGACACCGTGATGTACACCCTCGGAGGTGGCATCGACGAGAAACAGGGCTGGGGGCGTACGGACGAGAGCTTCCAGGTCAAGGAGGAGTTCGCCGCGTACGGAGTGGGGCCCGACTGGTTCGGGCTCGGTGACCGCGACGTCGCGACGCACATCGTCCGGACCCAGATGCTGGGCGCGGGCTATCCACTGAGCGCCGTCACCGAGGCGCTCTGTGCGCGCTGGAAGCCGGGAGTCCGGCTGCTGCCGATGTCCGACGACCGGGTCGAGACGCATGTCGCGGTCGACGTGGACGGCGAGCGCAAGGCGATCCACTTCCAGGAGTACTGGGTGAAGCTGCGCGCCTCCGTCGAGGCGCAGGCGGTCGTGCCGGTCGGCGCCGAACAGGCCACGCCGGCACCCGGCGTGCTGGAGGCCATCGCCGAGGCCGACGTCATCCTCTTCCCGCCGTCCAACCCCGTCGTGTCGGTGGGGACGATCCTCGCCGTACCCGGGATCCGGGAGGCTATCGCCGAGGCCGGGGTGCCGGTCGTCGGCCTCTCCCCCATCGTCGGGGGCGCGCCGGTGCGCGGCATGGCGGACAAGGTGCTCGCCGCGGTGGGCGTGGAGCCGACGGCTTCGGCCGTGGCCACGCACTACGGCTCCGGGCTGCTCGACGGATGGCTCGTCGACACGGTGGACGCGGGGGCGGTCGACGAGGTGGAGGGGGCCGGCATCCGCTGCCGTGCCGTGCCGCTGATGATGACGGATGTCGACGCGACGGCGGAGATGGCGCGGCAGGCGCTGAGGCTGGCCGAGGAGGTACGGGCGTGAACGCCATGTCACCGGAGGCCTCCGCTTCCTCCCCGCTGCCGTCCTACCGGGTCTGGGCCCTGCCCGGGATGCCCGAGGTGCAGGCCGGGGACGACCTGGCGAAGCTGATCGCCGCCGCCGAGCCGGGGCTGGTCGACGGTGACGTCCTGCTCGTCACCTCGAAGATCGTCTCCAAGGCGGAGGGCCGGATCGTCGAGGCCACCGACCGGGAAGCCGCGATCGACGCCGAGACGGTACGGGTGGTGGCGCGACGCGGCACGCTGCGGATCGTCGAGAACCGGCAGGGTCTCGTCATGGCCGCGGCCGGGGTCGATGCCTCGAACACCCCCGCCGGGACGGTGCTGCTGCTGCCCGAGGACCCGGACACCTCGGCGCGTGCCATCCGGGACGGGCTGCGCGACACCCTCGGCGTCGAGGTCGGCGTCGTCGTCACGGACACCTTCGGACGGCCGTGGCGCAACGGGCTGACCGATGTCGCGATCGGGGCGGCCGGGGTCCTGGTCCTGGACGACCTGCGCGGCGGGACGGACGCGTACGGCAATCCGCTGAGCGCGACGGTGGTCGCCACAGCCGACGAACTGGCCTCGGCCGGGGATCTGGTCAAGGGCAAGGCTTCGGGGCTGCCGGTCGCGGTGGTGCGGGGGCTCGGCCATCTCGTGGACCCGGCGGATTCCGCGGGCGGGGCCAGGGCGATGGTGCGGGTCGCGGCCGACGACATGTTCCGCCTCGGCACTTCGGAGGCGGTACGGGAGGCGGTGACCCAACGGCGCACGGTGCGCGAGTTCACCGACGACCCGGTGGACCCCGGTGCGGTACGGCGGGCCGTGGCCGCGGCGGTGACGGCGCCGGCACCGCACCACACGACGCCGTGGCGGTTCGTCCTGCTGGAGTCCGAGGAGTCGCGGACCCGGCTGCTCGATGCGATGCGGGAGGCCTGGATCGCGGATCTGCGCCGGGACGGCCGGAGCGAGGAGTCGATCGCGAAGCGGGTGCGGCGGGGCGATGTACTGCGCCGGGCGCCGTATCTGGTGGTGCCGTGCCTGGTGATGGACGGTTCCCACACCTATGGGGACGAGCGACGCGACACCGCGGAGCGGGAGATGTTCGTGGTCGCCGCGGGGGCGGGCATCCAGAACTTCCTGGTGGCGCTGGCGGGAGAACGGCTCGGCTCGGCGTGGGTGTCCTCGACGATGTTCTGCCGTGATGTGGTGCGTGAGGTTCTGGACCTGCCGCAGACCTGGGATCCGCTGGGGGCGGTCGCGGTGGGGCGGCCGGCTGCCCTGCCCGCGGCACGCACGGGGCGGGACGCCGAGGAGTTCGTCACGGTGCGGTGAGGTGAGGACAGGGGACGCGCCGGTCCTTCGGCCCGGGACGGGGGCGCCCGCCTCGTCACAGGCGGGCGATGTCGCCGCGGTACATCCGAGGGGCCCTGCGGGGCGGGGTGCGGCCCGACAGCAGGATGAGGCGGGTCGCCCGGTGGCGCTGGCCCTCGTAGGGGGCGAGAAGAGCCAGCATCTCCTCGTCGTCGGCGTTCCTGTTGCCGGCCAGGGCGTGGCCGACGATGCCCGGGAGGTGGAGATCGCCGACCGTGACCGCGTCCGCGGCGCCGTTCGACCGCTGCAGGGTCTCGGCCGAGGTCCAGGGGCCGATGCCGGGGACCAGTTCCAGGCGGGCCATGGCCTCGGGGAGTTCCATGGCGGCCGCTTCCTCCAGCCGGCGGGCCACGCGTACCGCGCGCAGGATCGTGGCCGAGCGCTTGGCGTCGACGCCCGCCCGGTGCCATTCCCAGGAGGGGATCAGCGACCAGGTGCGGGCGTCCGGCATGACGTGCAGGCCGAGGGCGGTGAACGCGGCGTGGTCCGCGGGACCGGGCGCCGGGGTGCCGTGCCCGCGGACCAGGTGGCGCCAGGCGCGGTAGGCCTCGTCCGTGGTGACCTTCTGTTCCAGGACCGACGGGATCAGGGACTCCATGACCAGGCCGGTGCGCAGCAGGCGCAGGCCGGGGCGGCTGTGCCGGGTCAGGGCGAGCAGCCGGTGGCGCGGGCGGAAGGCGTCCGGATCGTCCGTCGCACCGAGCATCGTCGGAAGCTGGTCGAGCAGCCAGCAGGCACCCGGTCCCCAGGCCGTCGCCTCGATCCGGCCGCCTCGGGCCGTGACGTGGAGGGTGCCGGGGCCGGCGGGGGTGCGGCAGGCCCGCCAGAACGCGCCGTCCGGGGTCATCCGGAAGGTCGGGTCGGCGGGGCCCCGGCGCAGCGGGCCGAGGACCAGGCGCAGGTCGAGGGGGCCGGGCGGAGTCCAGTGGCGGGTCTGCGCGTCCGTCGCCGGGGCCGCCTGGTGCGGGACGGCCGCGCCAGGGGCGCTGCGGGGGGCGAATCGTCCTGCCACGGTGAGGTCCTCGGTCGTCGGGGGTGCCTGTCGAGGGTAAGCGCGCCGGCGGGCGTCCGGTCACTCGTCGGACGAGAAGCGCACGGCCCCGTCCGGCAGGACCGCCCCGCACCAGACGCGGATGCCGTCGCGCAGTTCGTTGTCGGCTCCGACCTGTGCCCCGTCCCCGATGACGGCGCCGGTCAGCACCGTGCGGCTGCCTATCCGGGCACCGGCTCCGACCAGCGAGTCCGTGATCACGGCGCCCGGCTCGACGACCGCACCGGCCAGCACCACGGAGCCGTGGACCCGGGCCCCGTCACCGATGCGGGCACCCTCACCCACGACCGTACCGCCGGAGAGCTTCGCGTCGGGTGAGACCGAGGCCGTCGGCAGGACGAGCCGGTCGCCGATGCGGCCGGGGACGGCCGGGGACGGGGCGCGGCCCAGGACGAGGTCGGCGGAGCCGCGTACGAATGCCTGCGGGGTGCCGAGGTCCAGCCAGTAGGTGGAGTCCACCATGCCCTGGAGGTGTGCGCCGGAGGCGAGGAGTCCGGGGAAGGTCTCGCGCTCGACGGAGACCGGCCGGCCGGCCGGGATGGTGTCGATGACCGATCTGCGGAAGATGTATGCCCCCGCGTTGATCTGGTCGGTGACGATCTCCTCGGGCGTCTGGGGCTTCTCCAGGAACGCGGTGACCCTGCCGGTCTCGTCCGTCGGCACGAGGCCGAAGGCGCGCGGGTCCTCGACCCGGGTGAGATGGAGGGAGACGTCCGCGCCGGACGTGGTGTGCGAGGAGACGAGTCCCCGGATGTCGAGCCCGGTGAGGATGTCGCCGTTGAAGATGAGCACCGGTTCGTCGGGGCCGGCAGTGAGCCGGGACGCGACGTTGCGTATCGCTCCGCCGGTGCCGAGCGGTTCGCGTTCGGTGACGTACTCGATGTGGAGACCGAGCGACGAACCGTCCCCGAAGTACGGTTCGAAGACCTCTGCCAGATACGACGTGGCGAGGACGATGTGCTCGACGCCCGCGGCCCTGGCACGCGCCAGCTGGTGCGTGAGGAAGGGAACGCCCGCTGCCGGGACCATGGGCTTGGGCGTGTGCACCGTGAGGGGGCGGAGTCTCGTTCCCTTGCCCCCGACCAGGAGGATCGCTTCTCTTGCCTCTGTCACAGCGCTGACTCTGCTTCCTGGTGGGCCTGGCCTGGGTTCGACTGGCCAGTGTATGCAGAGCGTTCGGGTGTTCCCGGCCGACCGCCCCCGGCGGCCGCGGCAGCCTTCGCGGTGTGCTGTTCAGCGGCCCTGGAGACGGGCCGAGCTGGTCCGGGCCGACCCGAGCTTCTCGTAGAGACGCGCTCCGGGGCATTCCGTCATAAAGCCGTCCCGATGGCCTGAAATGACGTTGAGGGTGACTTTCTTGCCCTTCTTGTACTTGTTTCCGCCGGCCGAGACGAGCGTGGTCCGGCCGCTGGGGTCGACCCCGAACAGGCCGAGTTTCCAGGCGGTGAGCTTCGCGACGGCGTTCACCGCCGCGGCGGGCGGGTTCGACCGGCTGAAGGTTCCGATCACCGCGATGCCCATGCTGTTGCTGTTGAAGCCGCGCGTGTGCGCTCCCAGGACGGCCTTCGTCACGCCTCCGGCGCGTCCTTCGTAGATGTTTCCGCACTTGTCGACGGCGAAGTTGTACCCGAGGTCCCGCCAGCCGTTGCTCTTGACGTGGTAGCGGTAGATGCCGCGCAGGACCGACGCCGCCTGGGAGCAGGTGTAGCTGTTGCCCGTGGCGCTGTGGTGGATGAACGCGGCCTTGACGGTCTTGGTGTAGGCGAAGGCGCGTTCCCTGAGCTTCTCGTCGGCGCCCCAGCCCTTGCGGGTGATGATGCGCGGGCGGGGCCCGATGAACGGCTGGGCGCCTGGCACGAGTCCGGCCTCCTTCTCGCCGCGCGCTTCGCTCTCCGCCCTGCCCAGGGCGTCGAGCACCCGCACGTCGGGCGGTGCGGTGCGGGCGTCCCCGCCTGACTCGGTGTCCGCTGCGGGGAACTGCTGCGGGTCCTCGCCGGGGTCGACGAGTTCCAGGCGCAGACCGGTGGGCAGCGGCTCGACGGGTGCGGTCCGGTCCTGCGGGCCGGTGGTGTCCGGGCGTACCCGGGCCGCGACGCCGTCCGATGCGCCGACCCAGAGCGGGGCGGTGGAGCCGCGCACGGTGCCGGCCTCCCGCTCGTCGGTCCCCGGGTCGGCGCCGTGTTCGGCGTCGTGCGTCTCCAGGTCCTGCCAGTCCGACCACCTGGTGGTGCCGATGGTGCGGGTGCGGACCTGGACGGTGCCGTGGAGTTCGACGTCCACGTCGTCCCAGACGACGCCGACCAGGGAGAAGGGGTGGACCTCACGTTCTGTCAGCCCCTGTTCGCCGGTCCGGGTGGCTTCGCCGCCGTCCCGGTCGGACGGCGTGGGCAGCGGCGACATCGGCAGGGACTGGGTCGAGCCCGCGATGCCGGCAGGCTCGGCGGCGACGGCCGGTACGGCCGGCGGCAGGGCGAGAACGGCCGCGCAGGCGACGCCGATCGAGGAGGCGAGGAAGGCACGCATACGCATGATCCTGGGCACAGTCCGGCTGCTCCGGCTACCGCGATGATTCCGCGCCCGTGACGGACCGTCTGCCGAACCGGTGTACCGGGCATCCGCGACTCCCGCCCGCCCCGGCGTCGGCGCGTACCCTTGCGCGGATGAACGCCAGCGACCGTACCCCTGCCGACCTGCTGCGTTCCGCGCTCGCCGCGGACCCGGCCCGCCCCTTGGTCACTTTCTACGACGACGCCACCGGAGAACGCGTGGAACTGTCGGTGGCCACCTTCGCCAATTGGGTGGCCAAGACAGCCAACCTCCTGCAGGGCGACCTCGCCGCGGAACCCGGCGACCGGCTCGCCCTTCTGCTGCCCGCGCACTGGCAGTCCGCGGTCTGGCTGCTGGCCTGCTCCTCGGTGGGTGTGATCGCCGATGTGCAGGGCGACCCGGCCGGCGCCGACCTGGTCGTCACCGGCCCGGACACGCTGGAGGCGGCGCGTGCCTGCCGTGGCGAGCGGGTCGCCCTGGCCCTGCGCCCGCTGGGCGGCAGGTTCCCGCAGACACCCGACGGCTTCCTGGACTACGCGGTCGAGGTGCCGGGCCAGGGCGACCGATTCGCCCCGTTCGCGGCCGTGGACCCGGACGCCCCCGCACTGGCGGTGGGCGGCGTCGAGCTGACGGCGACGCAGCTGGTGGCGCGGGCCCGCGAGGATGCGGCCGGTCTCGGCCTGACCGCGGGAGCGCGGCTGCTGACCGGCCGCACGTACGGCACCTGGGAAGGCCTGAGTGCGGGGCTGTTCGCCCCGCTGGCCGCCGGGGCGTCCGTGGTGCTGTGCCGGCACCTGGGGCAGCTGGGCGAGGACGGGCTGGCGGCACGTGTCACGAGCGAACGGGTCACCAGCACCGCGGTATGACAAGCGCCCTGAACATCGCTCTTCCAGCCCAGACCGGTCGAGTCCTCAGGACTGTGCGTCAACTCCGGTACATGATCGGCGGTACGGACCACTCGGAACACAACCAAGCGTGAGGCTGAGCCGTCTACTTCTGCGACCGGCGACCCGACACGCCGTGAGACGTGAAGGATGGACGCGACGTGAGCGAAAGGGCCGGCTCGTCGGACGGATCCGACGACTCCGCTGCGGGCGAGGGCGCGTCGCGGCCGGGGGACGGTTCCGGCGACGCCGCCGGGCCTCCTCCCGGCCCGAGGCGCCACTGGTTGCGCTGGACGGCGCTCGGCGTCTCGCTCGTGGTCCTGGCCTCCGCGGGCCTCGGCTGGTGGCTGTACAGGAAGCTCGACGGGAACATCAGGGCCGACACCTCGGCGGCCGCCGAACTCAGGGCCTACGAGCGGGAGCGACCCGCATCCGTGGTGCGCCGGGCGCAGAACATCCTGCTCATCGGTTCGGACAGCCGGGCCGGTGACAACCGCGAGTACGGCCGGGACGACGGTGGCAGCCAGCGCTCGGACACCACGATCCTGCTGCACCTCGCCGCGGACCGCAAAAGCGTCACCGCGATCTCCCTGCCGCGGGATCTGATGGTGGAGATCCCGGTCTGCCACCGGGCGGACGGCACCACCACGAAGAAGCAGTTCGCCCAGTTCAACTGGGCCTTCAGCTTCGGTGGCACCGCCTGCACGACCCGTACGGTCGAGAAGCTGACCGGCATTCGGATCGACCACCAGATGGTCATCGACTTCAACGGTTTCAAGGACATGGTCGACGCGGTGCACGGCGTGGAGGTCTGCCTCAAGGAGCCGGTCGACGACGCCGACGCCCATCTGAAGCTCCCCGCCGGGCGCCACAAGCTCAACGGGGAGCAGGCCCTGGGGTTCGTACGGGCTCGCAAGTCCATCGGCGACGGCAGCGACACCGAGCGGATGGACCGCCAGCAGCAGTTCCTGGGTGCTCTGGTGAACAAGGTGCAGAGCAACGGGGTCCTGCTCAATCCGACCCGCCTCTACCCGGTCCTGGACGCGGCTACCAAGGCGCTGACCACGGACCCGGGCCTGGCCAGCCTCAGAGACCTGTACCGGCTGGTGCGCGAACTGCGCGAGGTACCGACCGACCAGGTGCAGTTCCTGACTGTGCCACGTCAACCGTATGCTGCCGACCCGAACCGGGACGAACTCCTCCAGCCCGATGCGGAACGTCTCTTCAAGAGATTGCGCGAGGATGCCCCGGTCGCCGTGGTCCCGGCGGACCGGCTCAAGGACGACGGAAAGAACAAGGGGAAAAACAATGCCGCGACCGATACCCCGGACGCTTCGGGACCGAGTCCCACGCCTACCTATTCGGGCAACAACGCAGCAGCCGACCTGTGCAAGCAGTAAAGCAATTCCCAAGCAGAAGCCGACAATCGGCACGTAATGAGCAGAATGACCAGTTGTAAGGACCGTGGAATTTGTCACGCTCGTCGCCCCATCCCGAACTGGGCCGATAGTGTGACGCGATCCGGTGTTCCCGGCCGCCAGGCCGCGCACTTCTGGAGCGAAAGATCGAGCGCCTGACCGGGGAAGGCGCCTCACGTGGCACCGACGGAGGACTCAAGCAACCGTGGATGCGCAAAGCCGTGGGCGGGCGGATGAAATCGACCCCGCAGACCAGTGGGTACTCAACCCGCAAACCGGTGATTACGAACTGCGACTGAATCATTCCGGAGCGGAATCGGCCAATGTTCCCCAGTCGCCGTCCGGCCCGCGCGTCCCCCGTCGCAGGACACCGGACCGCGACGACGACGCGCGCGGGGACACGGCCCGTCACGGCAGCGGCGAACGCCGCGGGCCGGAGCGTGACAGGCAGGCGTCCGCCCCGCGCCGCGAGGTGCCGGGACAGCGCGGCCGTCGCCCGGAGAACGGGCCGCGCAGCCAGGAGAAGTCCGGCCACGCCCAG
This sequence comes from Streptomyces sp. NPDC052052, assembly GCF_040680455.1. Lineage (NCBI taxonomy): Bacteria > Bacillati > Actinomycetota > Actinomycetes > Kitasatosporales > Streptomycetaceae > Streptomyces > Streptomyces sp. NPDC052052. The sequence goes on from NZ_JBFAWU010000010.1 coordinate 28,192, forward strand.
AACGCGGGCCGCCGCAGCCGCAAGGCCCCCAAGGCGCGCCGCAAGAAGGCACTGCTGTGGACGGGCGGCGCGATGGCCTTCGTGCTGGTCGGCCTGTCCGTCGGCGGATACGCCCTCTACCGGCACTTCAACGGCAACCTGAGCACCGTCGACGTCGGCAACGCCGGCAACAAGAACGTCGTCACCGCCAACGCCCCGATCAACATATTGATCATCGGTACCGACAAGCGCACCGGTAAGGGCAACGAGGGCTACGGCGACAAGGGCAGCGTCGGCCACGCCGACACCAACATCCTCTTCCACGTCTCCGAGGACCGCACCAACGCGACAGCGCTCAGCATCCCGCGCGACATGATCACCGACATCCCGGACTGCACCGTCAAGGAGTCGGACGGCACGGAGAAGGTCATCCCGGGGACGCAGAACGTCCGATTCAACGTCAGCCTCGGCCAGGACGGCCGCAACCCGGGCTGCACCATGAACACGGTCAAGGAGATCACCGGCCTGCAGGTCGACCACTTCATGATGGTCGACTTCAACGCGGTGAAGGAACTGTCCACCGCGGTCGGCGGCGTCAAGGTCTGTCTGGCCAAGGCGGTCAAGGACAAGGACTCGCACCTGGACCTGTCGGCGGGCGAGCACCGGATCCAGGGCGAGGAGGCGCTGGCGTTCGTACGGACCCGGCACAGCTTCGGCAATCAGAGCGACCTGGACCGGATCAAGGTGCAGCAGCAGTTCATCGGCTCGATGATCCGGCAGATGAAGTCGGACGACACGCTGACCAGTCCGACCAAGCTGTACAAGCTGGCGGACGCCGCGACCAAGGCCCTCACGGTCGACAAGGCCATCGGCACGGGGACCAAGCTGGTGTCGCTCGCCAAGGAGCTCAGCAAGGTCGACACCAAGAACATCACCTTCGTGACGGTGCCGGTGCTGGACAACCCGGCGGAGAAGGTCCATGCCACCGTGGTGGTGAACCCGGCCAAGGCCGACCCGCTGTTCGCCATGATGCGTGAGGACACCTCGCTGACCGAGGTCGCGGCACAGAAGAAGGCCAAGAAGAGCAAGCAGGACGCGCTCCTCAAGGGCACCAAGGCCGCCGCTGCCGACGTACGCGTCGATGTGTACAACGGCGGCGATATCCCCGGGGCCGCTCAGGCGACGGTCACCTGGCTGCAGAACGAACAGGGTGTGCCCAAGTCCACGAACAAGGCCAACGCCCCGGCGAAGGCCGACAAGACGACGCTGGAGTACGCACCGAACCAGGCGGACCAGGCCCGCGCGCTGGCCGCCATGATGGGCCTGCCCGGCTCGGCCATGAAGCAGGGCACCACGGATGCCGAGGATCTCCAGCCGATGGTGCTGACCCTGGGGGCCGACTTCAAGGCGGCGGGCACTTCCATCACGGCACCGGCAAAGGCGCCGGACGGTATTCAGCAGGCAAACGCCGACAAGGCAGAGTGCGCCAAGTGACGTCCGGTCACTGCGCCACACCACAAGTCTGAGCAGCAGGGGGGTCCTGGTGGGACGGAGCGGTACGCCCGGAGAGGAGACGCGACCACGCGTCCGGCATGCCGGTCAACTCGGCTGGGACGACGGGCTCTACGAGGATGCGCCGGGGAAGTCCCCGGACTCCGCCGACGACGGCAGGCAGCCTGCCGCGGCGGACGACGGTCACCGGCGCGGCGGGCAGAAGCGGAACGGCAGGAAGCGCGGGCGCCGGGTGCTGCGGTGGATCGCCGCCGTTCTCGCGCTGTTCATAGTTGGCGGCGCGGGCGCCGGATATCTCTACTACAGACACCTCAACGGCAACATCAAGAAGGCGGACCTGACGCTCGGCGACAAGAAGATGGCCGATCACAAGGCCAACTCCGCCGGTCAGACCCCGCTGAACATCCTGCTCATCGGCTCGGACGCACGGGACTCCGAGGAGAACCAGAAGCTCGGCGGGGCCAAGAGCACCTTCGGCGGGGCGCCGCTGGCCGATGTACAGATGCTGCTCCACGTCTCCGCGGACCGCAGCAACATGTCGGTGGTCAGCATGCCGCGCGACACCCTGCTGAACATCCCGAAGTGCACCGATCCCGAGACCGGTCACGTCTACCCCGCGACCACCGGTCTGGCGATGACCAACACGACGCTCGGCCGCGGCGGTCCCGGGTGCTCCGTGGCCACCTGGTACGAGCTGACCGGCATCACCATCGACCACTTCATGATGATCGACTTCGCCGGTGTGGTCTCGATGGCCGATGCGATCGGCGGCGTCCCCGTCTGCGTCAAGGGCAACGTCTACTCCCACACGAGCACGGGCAAGGGCTCCGGGCTGAAGCTGGAGAAAGGCACCACCAAGGTCAAGGGCGAGCAGGCCCTGCAGTGGCTGCGGACCCGCTACGGCTTCGAGGACGGTTCCGACCTCGGCCGCACCCACGCCCAGCACATGTACATGAACTCGATGGTCCGTGAGCTGCGCAAGGGCACCAAGCTCACCGACCCGGGCAAGCTGATGAGCCTGGCCGAGGCGGCGACCAATGCCCTGACAGTCGATCAGGACCTCGACACGGTCAAGAAGTTGTACGACCTCGCGGGCGAGCTCAAGAAGGTGCCCACCGAGCGGATCACCATGACGACGATGCCGAACGTCTACGGAACGGGCGTGAACAGCGGCCGGGTGCTGCCCAAGCCCGGCGAAGCCGATCAGCTGTTCCAGATGGTCCGCGACGACATCCCGCTCGACGGCAAGGCCTCCAAGCGCACGACCACGACCGCCAAGGAGCCGACGTCGCCCGTCGCCGAGATCCCGGTCAGCGTCCGCAACGGAACCCGCACCGCCACCGAGTATCCGGTCAAGGGACGCGCCTCGGCGGTCAAGGAGCTGCTGGTCGGGAAGGGCTTCGCGCAGGCCACGGTCGACGCGCAGAACACCGAGGCGGCGACGCGGACGGGAGTGCTCTTCCCCAGCGTGGACATGGAGGGCAACGCCCAGGCCGTCGCCAAGGCACTCGGTGTCCCGCTGACGGCGGTGAAGAAGTCGACCGAGGTCTCGGGGATCACCCTGACCGTGGGGGCCGACTGGCGCGAGAGCGGGGACTACACCGCGTCGGACTCGGCGGAAACGACCCCGGAGAGCGCCCGCGCACTGAACGGCGACGACGAGACGGCGTGCATGGACATCCAGCCGGGCTTCGGCTGGTAGCCCGGGAGCGAGCACCACGCACGGTGGGGGCCTTCCGGAACATCGGAAGGCCCCCACCGTGCGTCGGCTGCTGGTGCCTGTTGCGGCACTAGACCGTGACGACCGGGCGCCGGCTGGCGATGACCTTCCTGGCCAGCGAGCGCGGGCTGGTCAGGAAGCCGTACCCCCAGGACATGTGCATGGTCGCGAGGGCCACCGGGATCTGGGCCCGCGCCTTCAGCGACAGGCCCTTGCCCGCCGGGACGGACCCGGCGACGATCGCCGCCACGTACCCGGCGGGGACGACGAACGCCCACGGGGTGACGGCCGCGCCGACCACGATGCCGGCCGCGATCGCGCAGACGGCGGTGGGCGGCGCCAGGTAGCGCAGGTTGATCGAGCCGGAGTGGTAGCGGGCGACGACGTGCCGCCAGCGGCCGTAGTCCTTGTACTGCTTGGCCAGCGCCTTGATGGAGGGCCGCGGCCGGTACTGCACCTTCAGCTCGGGCGAGAACCAGATCAGGCCGCCCGCCTCGCGGATGCGGAAGTTCAGCTCCCAGTCCTGGGCGCGGATGAACTCCACGTTGTAGCCGTCCGCCTTCTCCAGGGCCTCGCGGCGGAACACGCCGAGATACACGGTCTCCGCCGGACCCGCCTGGCCGCCGGTGTGGAAGGCCGCGTTGCCGACGCCGATCCTCGACGTCATGGCCGCGGCGACGGCGTCCTCCCAGGCGTTCTCGCCCTCAGCGTGCATGATGCCGCCGACGTTCTGCGCACCCGTCTCCTCCAGGAGACGGACAGCCGTCGCGATGTAGTTCGGCGAGAGCATGCCGTGACCGTCGACCCGGACGACGATGGGGTGCCGGGATGCCTTGATCGCGGCGTTGAGGGCGGCGGGGGTGCGGCCGGTCGGGTTGGGGACGGTGTGGACCCGCGGGTCCTCGCGTACCAGCTCAGCGGCGATCTCGTCGGTGCGGTCCGTGGACGGGCCCAGCGCGATCACCACCTCCATCTCTCCCGCGTACTCCTGCTCCAGGATGTGCCGGACGGAGTTCCTGAGATGGCGTTCCTCATTGAGCACCGGCATGATCACGGAGACGGCGGGGTGCTGCGCGGCAGACATGGTGGTCCTCGGGTGGTCCTCGGGGTGCGCCGGCGGTTCGCTCCCCACCGGGCGGGGTTGCTCGGCCGACACGTTACCGCGAACGAGGGACAGCGGCGCGTGGCACCGGGTCGCTTCGCGGTGCGCTGATCATACGGACCTACTGTGCGAACGGTCCCCCCTGCATCGCGGAGGTTCCCCCGTGCCCACACCGCACCCCTCCCCCCGTCCGCCGCGCTCCCGCCCGGTTCCGCCGCGGCGCAGGCCCAGAAAGCGGAACGGACGGCCCCGCTGGGCGATGCGGATGGTGACCGGTGTCTCCGTGGCCGTGCTCGGTGCGGGCGGCATCGGCCATGCGATGGTGACCGGCCTGGAGACCGGGATCGACCGGATCGACCCGTTCAAGGACATGAAGAACCGGCCTCCGGCCGGCCACGGCACGAATCTGCTCCTCGTGGGCACCGACGGCCGCGACAGGATCACCCCGAAGCAGAAGCAGGCCTACCGGCTGGGCGGTGCGCCGTGCAACTGCACCGACACGATCATGCTGGTGCATCTGTCGGCGGACCGGAAGCATGTGAGTGTCGTCTCGCTGCCGCGCGACACCTACACGGAGATCCCCGAGCACAAGGACCCGGCCACCGGCCGGACGCACTCCGCCCACTCGACGAAGCTCAACGCCGCCTACACCGAGGGCGGACCCGGCCTGACCGTACGGACCGTCGAACGCCTGACGGGAATCAAGATCGACCACTATCTGGAGGTCGACTTCACCAGCTTCATGAAGACGGTGGACACCCTCGGCGGCGTCCGGATCTGCACGGCACGACCGCTGAGGGACTCGTACACCGGCCTCGATCTCGCCGCCGGCACGCACGACCTGGACGGCGGCCAGGCGCTCCAGTACGTGCGCTCGCGGCATGTCGACGGGGCGGCCGACCTGGGCCGGATGCAGCGCCAGCAGAAGTTCCTCGCCTCACTGATCAGGCAGGCGACCCGCAGCGGCGTACTGCTGAACCCGGTGAGGTTCCGGGAGGTCGCCTCCACGGTGCTGAACTCGGTCCGGGCCGACAAGGGCTTCGGTACGGAGCAGATGCTGGAGCTCGGCCAGGCGATGCGTGGCTTCTCCCCCGCCTCGTCCGAGTTCGCCTCGGTGCCGCTGGTCAACACATCCAAGCCGGTCAACGGCATCGGCTCCACCGTCAGCTGGGACCGGGCGAAGTCGAAGAAGCTCTTCCGGGCACTGCGCGAGGACCGGCCGCTCACCTCAGGACGACCCGAGAAGTCGAACGCCGTGAAGGTCGGTGTCGCCCCTCAGCAGATCCGGGTCCAGGTGTACAACGGGACCCCCAAGGACGGGCTCGGCAGGACGGTCGACGCCGCCCTGCGCGCCACCGGCTTCGACACCACGCAGACTCCGCTGAACGGTGGGCCGCACGGCCTGAAGCACACCTTGATCAGCTACGACCCCCGCTGGGACGAGTCCGCGAAGTCCCTGGCCGGTGCGCTGCCCGGGGCCGAACTGCGGGCGGTGCCGGGCCAGGGGGCCACGTTGAGGGTGACGGCGGGCACGGACTTCGAGAAGGTGCGGCGGGTGCGGGCCGAGGAGCGGAAGGGCGAGTTCGGCACGGCCACGGGCGACCAGATGACCTGCCCGTGACCACACAGGGGCCGGAGCTCAGTCCGCGAAGCCCTCCGCCGTCCGCTTCTCACGGAGTTCCTTGATCGCACGGCGCCGGGCGAGGCGGTGGGTGCGCCGGATCTGCGCCTCCTGGTAGCGCCGCTTGTCGCGCTCCGTCTCCGGGATCACCTGCGGTACCGGGCGCGGCCGGCCGTCCGCGTCGACCGCGGTGAACACCAGATACGCGCTGCCGACCTGCTGGGCGGGGGTGGATTCGTTCCACCGCTCGGCCATGACCCGGACGCCGACCTCCATCGAGGAGCGGCCGGTCCAGTTCACCTGCGCCCGGACGTGAACTAGGTCACCCACACGGACCGGCTCCAGGAAGACCATCTCGTCCATCGAGGCCGTCACCGCGGGGCCGCCGGAGTGCCGGCCGGCCACCGCACCCGCCGCGTCGTCCACCAGTTTCATGATCACACCGCCGTGCACCGTGCCCAGCAGATTGGTGTCGCTGCCGGTCATGATGTGGCTGAGAGTGGTCCGGGAAGCGGCGGTCGGCTTGCCCGGGATGCCACCCTCCGGGCGTGAGGCCTGATCTGTCATACGGTCCACCTTATGCGGGGACTTCAGCCCCTCGGCAATGCATCAGCTTCGCAACAGCCCTGATGCGATTTTCCGCACACCCTGTAAGAGCGGTACGCCCGGCCTGCACACTGGGTCACATGAACGATTGGCCCGAGGGCTGGACCGACGACAACCGCAGCGGCAACCGCTACGGGCAGGGCAGCGGCAGCGACCGGCCCGAGGACGCCCGGGTGATGCGGCATGTGCAGCGCCGTCCCGCACCGCAGCAGCAGCGCTCCGTACCGCCCCGGCCGCAACGGCCGGCGCCGCCGCAGTACTCCCCCGCCCAGGACGCCGGCGCCGGGTACGACAGCGGTTACAACACGGGCCAGGTCTACGGCAACGGCGGCGGGGGCCACGGCGGCGGTCACGGTGACGGCGGTCACAGCGGCTATGGCCACGGTGACCGCGGCCACGTCCAGGGGAAGCCGGCGCCCGACTGGCGCCGCCGAATAAAGATCGGCGCGCTGTCCCTGGTCGTCGTCGTGCTCGCGGTCTCCATCGGCACGTACTTCTGGGCCGACTCCAAGCTCAAGCGCGAGGTGGACCTCTCCAAGGTCATCGAGCGCCCCAAGGCCGGCGACGGCACCAACTACCTGATCGTCGGTTCCGACAGCCGGGAAGGCATGTCGGCCGATGACAAGAAGCGGCTCCACACCGGTTCCGCCGAGGGCAAGCGGACCGACTCGATGATGATCCTGCACGACGGATCGAACGGCCCGACGCTGATCTCGCTGCCGCGTGACTCGAACGTCGAGATCCCCTCGTACCGAGGCTCCGAGTCCGGCAAGCTCTACCCGGCCCAGGGACGATTCCGGAAACTGAACGCCGCGTACGCCGAGGACGGACCCGAACTCCTCGTCCGTACCGTCGAGTTCAACACCGGGCTGCACATCGACCACTACGTCGAGATCGGCTTCGGCGGCTTCGCCAAGATCGTGGACGCGATCGGCGGGGTGGAGCTGGACATCCCCAAGGCGTTCAAGGACAAGAAGTCCGGTGCCGACTTCAAGGCCGGCAAGCAGACCCTGAACGGCGAGCAGTCGCTGGCCTTCGTCCGCACCCGGTACGCCTTCGCCGAGTCGGACCTGGCCCGGACGAAGAACCAGCAGAAGTTCCTCGCGGCGCTGGCGAGCCAGACGGCGACGCCGTCCACGATCCTCAACCCGTTCAAGCTGTACCCGACGTTGGGCGCCGGCCTGGACACCCTGATCGTGGACAAGGACATGTCGCTCTGGTCCCTGGGGAAGATGTTCTTCGCCATGAAGGGCGTCACCGGCGGCGACGGCACCTCGATGAACATGCCGATCTCGGGCTCCACCGGCGGCAACCTGGTCTGGGACAAGGCCAAGGTCAAGCAGCTCGTGGAGCAGCTCAACAACGACGAGAAGGTCACCGTCTCCGACAACTGACCGCAGACCTGGAACAGGGCCCGGACGGTTCGCCGTCCGGGCCCTGCTTCCTGTGCGGCGCCCCCGGGAGGCCCGGTCCGATCCGGACGAAAGGCCTCAGGAGCTGTAGGAGACGTTGCCCCACTCGTCCATGCTGGGATGGATCTGCATGGGCTCCTGGATGTCGATGTCCGAACGCCGTGGACCTTCCGGGCCCGTGGGACCGACGCGCATCATCCGTTCGATCCGGGCGATCTCGAAGCAACGTCCACGCACCTCCAGCTCGTTGGGCCGCACCCGCCGCGTGAACGCCTCCGCAGCCCGCGCATACACCGCGGCCTCCTGCTCGTCGACCTCCCCGGTCAGCGGCAGGACGGTCTTCAGATACTGGGCCAGTGAGCGCCGTGCGTCCTGCGGGGTGGGGTGCTGGATCGACGCCATCGACCAGGACTGCTCCTTGCGCTCCATCACCCGGAAGGCGACCGGCAACAGCACCAGGCCCGGATGGGTCCGCAACGCCCGTTGCGAATCCGCCAGCACATCGGCGGGGAAGCGCTCCGAGGTGTACACCAGCGGCAACAGGTCCATCCGGTCCAGCCCCTCCGTCAGCCCCACCGCCGCCGCGTGGTCGATGACGAAGCCCTTGGTGGTCGAGGGCGTCCGCACCCCGGGGTCCCAGCCTTCCGAGTCGACGTCCGTGGGCCTGGGGGGCTCAAGGCGTCCCTCACCGGTCCGGGCGAACTCGTCGGCACGCACGACGCGGTAGCGCGTATCACCGACGGTCAGTTCATTCAGCGGCTCGGTCTCCAGCCGGGCCACCGCGTCCAACAGGATGCGCCGCTGACGGGGGTCGTCCGTTTCGTCCTTGGCCTTGAACCAGAGATAGGAGTTCAGCTCGTCGCGGGCATCCTGCGGATAGCCGGTGTCCATGTCGGTCAGCAGCCGCCACCGCGGCCGCTCGCCGCGACGCTGCTCGGCAATGCCGAAGAGCGGCCCCCGGACCACGATCTTCCCGTACGTCAGGGACGCGGCGAACGCATCCGCCTCGGTGACCAGGGACACCGGGTCGTCCCGGCGCTGCACATTGATGACGAGGTGATCCAGCGGTACCTCGTGGTGATCGGTCATGCACCCAGTGTGCCGATCCCGAGGACGGGAGGTGGGGGGAATGCGGGAACGCGGCTCCGGTGCGTACGCAGCCGACGGATCCTCACGGGGCCGACGGTTTCCGGCCGAGCGAGGTCAGCGCCCGGCGGCGTAGGAGACAAAGCCCGACCAGGCGTTGGGCCCGAAGACAAGGCGAGGGCCCTGGGCGTTCTTGGAGTCTCGAACGTGAACCGTGCCGGGGGCAGCGGCGACCTCGACGCACTCGCTGCCGTTACTGCTGTCGCTGTGGCTGCTCTTGACCCACTCCAACGCGGAACCGTCCCTGGCAGACAGCTTGCGAATCATGTCTCTCCCAACACTTTCTCGATGAAAGCCATCGACTCCCTGGGGCTGAGAGCCTGGGCCCGGATCATGCCATACCGCAGCTCAAGGATTCGGAGTTGCTTCGGATCGGAGACAGGGCGACCACCGAACGCCCCGTCGGAGCGTCCCACAGCCGTACCGTCCTTGAACTTAAGCACCTGAATCCCTCCGTCGATTCCCGCATGCTCCTCGCGGTCGGTCGGCATCACCTGAACCGTGACGTTCCGCAACTCGCCGATCTGCAGGAGGTGTTCAAGTTGGCGGCGCAACACCATCTTGCCTCCAAGCGGGCGCCGGAGCACGACTTCTTCCTGGACGAATCCGAGCGTCGGAGCGGGTGACCGCTCGAAGATGGACTGTCGAGCCACACGCGCCGCCACGCCTCGTTCGACTTCATCCTGCGGATACGCGGGCTGCCGCATCGCAAACAACGCGCGCGCGTACTCGGCCGTCTGCAACAGGCCATGGAAACTACTGTTGCCGTAGGCCGACAGCTCCACTGCTCGGGCCTCCAGCTTGGCCAGCTCCCGGATCTTCTTCGGGTACCGGACCTCCGCCACGTCCCCCTTCATCGTCGCGAGCTTCCCGCCCGCACCCAGCACCGCGTCCGCCCGGTCCAGGAACTCCGGTCGAGGGATGCGACGGCCGCCTTCCACCTTGTAGACCAGGTCCTCCCCGTACCCGATCGCCGCCCCGAACTCACCGGCCCGCAGCCCCACCGACTCCCGCCAGGCCCTGATCTGGCGGCCCACCGCCGCGACCACGGCCGCCCCCGACTCGTCATCGGGATCGACGTCCCAGCCCGGCTCGTCCGCCCCGGCGTCGCCGCGTTCCATGCCGGTCTCGTCCACGCTCATCCGTGCCCCACTTCCGGTGTGCATGCTGTTTCGGGCCCAACCGCTGACGCCCTCAGCACGTCACCCCGGACAGCCGGGACAACACTGGACAAGAACCGGACAATCACCGTACATATGGGGCTCGTTGCTCTTCACGGTACGCAGGTACGGCCACGCTGGGTGACGTGAAGCAGTACGCCACCCGAACCGAACATTCCGCTCCAGCCAGGAAGTTCACCGTGGGCGACCCGAGGAGACGTAAAGCCTCGAAACCCGGAGCGCCTCTCCTGTCGAGGATCACCGGGGGGGGTTAGGGTCGGCCAACTCGCATGGACCAGAACGGAATACGGAGGATAAATGATCAAGGGACTCGACCGACTTGAGGTCATCACGCTCTTCGTCGAGGACGTCATCGAGGCGAAGCGGTTCTACCAGGACGTCTTCGGCCTCGAAGTGGTCTACGAGAACGAGGACTCCGCAGTGGTCAAGCTCAACAACACGATGATCAACCTGCTGGTGACCGAGAACGCACCGACCCTGGTCGAGCCGCGTCCGGTTGCCGCCCCGGATGCCGGCGCGCGGCTGCTGTTCACCATCGAGGTCGAGGACGCCGACGCCGTGTGCGCCGAGCTCGTGGAGCACGGCGTGGCCCTTCTCAACGGTCCGACCGACCGCCCCTGGGGCCGCCGCACTGCCGCCTTCGCCGATCCCTCCGGCAACGTCTGGGAGATCGCCCAGCTCATCTCCGGCGAGGCTTCCGATCAGCCCCACAGCACCGTGGTGCGGTAGATCAGTCGCTGACTGGTGTGGCGGTTGCAGAGCGTACGGGTGTGCATGGTCGCCTCGTTGTCCCACATCGCCACATCGTCAGGATCCCCTGCGGGAACGCCGCCCGGGCCAACGCCGCGGTGTGCGCCGGAATCTCTGGCAGCCTCTTCTGCCGCATCGACATCCACGTCACCCCCACTGCCGCACGACAGGACAGCGGCCGCACGGACGATCACCCGCGCACCGTCACCCCGCACGGAATTGCGCAGCAGGGTCCTGGAGGGAAAACGCCCTCCTCCGATACCCGCCCCTTCACTCGCGCGGGTGAAGCAGGGCAACTCGGCTGGCTTTCATGCAGGTTGGCGTGCCTATGCTCGCCGCGACAGCGTCAGACATACACGCCTTCCCCGGAGGCGCCACGCCATCATCCGGGGTCCTCGGCATCGACGTCCGGCACTCCGCAGGCAGCCGCTTCCTGCCCGAGCCGAGACCGGCATCAGGCGCCTGCACCGCTCCCCCACCCCGGCCGCTGTGGCGACTGCCGGTCAGGGCGCCGCGCAGCCGCCGGACGAAACAGCCACTCACCCCGAACGGACGTACATGGTCAGCTCGCCCCACGAGGCAATGCACCGCATCTTCCAGGAGTATCCCGGCCTCTTCTCCCGCGTCTCCGAAGTGCTCGGGGTCGACATCCCACCGCCAATCTCGGCGACCGCCCTGCCCACCGACCTCACCGAAACGCGGCCTCTCGAACGCCGGGTGGACACCCTTCTGCGCATCGATACGGAGCACGACGGCCCCTTCGTCCTCGCCGTCGAAGCCCAGGGCAAGAAGGACCCTTCCAAGACCACCAGCTGGCCGTACTACGTCTCGTATCTCCACAACAAATACGCGCTGCCCGTCCTCCTGCTGGTCGTCTGCCAGGACCGGGCCACCGCCGAATGGGCGGCACGCCCCGTTTCCATCGGCCTCCGCCAATGGCAGACGCTCTCACTGAACCCCCTCGTCGCGGGCCCGCACAACATGCCTGTGATCAAGGATGTGGCCGAGGCCCGCAAGGACCTGGCACTGGCCACGCTGGCGACGATCACACACGCCGACAATCCGGACGTCGATGCCATACTGAAAACCCTGTCCGCCGCACTGCGGGACACACCGGAAAGCATCGCCGACCCCATCGTCGAACTCACCGCACAGGGCCTGGGCAACCGCCCGGCCGCACAACAGTGGAGGAACCTGGTGGCCGTGGACCTTTCTTTCTACAAGTCGCCCCTCTCGGAAGAACTCCGAGAAGAAGGCCGAGCCAAAGGCCTGGACGAAGGCCGAGCAGAAGGCCGAGCAGAGGGCCGAGCAGAAGGCCTGAACGAGGGCCGGGCAGAGGCCCGAGCCGAAGGGCTCCTCCTCATGCTCGGCGTTCGCGGTATCACCGTCACCGACGAGATCCGCCAGAAAATCACCAACTGCGACGACCCCCAACTCCTACGCCAGTGGCTCCACCGCGCCACCACCGCCACCACCGCCGAAGAAGTCTTCGCCACCCAGTGACCTGACCCCGGCCGCCTTCCGGGCGCTGCTCAGACCAAACGGACAAGCCCCGGCCTTGCGACCGGGGCTTGTCCGTTGCTTCGACTACGCGGCCGGCTGGGCGCCGGCCCTGCAAAAACCCTGCTAGGGAAGGTTCCTTGCCATCACGATCCGCTGGACCTGGTTCGTGCCCTCGTAAATCTGCGTGATCTTCGCGTCGCGCATCATCCGCTCCACCGGGTAGTCCCGCGTGTAGCCGTAACCGCCCAGCAGCTGGACCGCGTCCGTGGTGATCTCCATCGCGACGTCGGAGGCGAAGCACTTGGCCGCGGCGCCGAAGAAGGTGAGGTCGCCGTCGACGCGCTCGGACTTGGCGGCGGCCGAGTAGGTGAGCTGGCGGGCCGCCTCCAGCTTCATGGCCATGTCGGCGAGCATGAACTGGACGCCCTGGAAGTCGCCGATCGGCTTGCCGAACTGCTTGCGCTCCTGGACGTAGCCCTTGGCGTAGTCGAGGGCGCCCTGGGCGATACCGAGGGCCTGGGCCGCGATCGTGATGCGGGTGTGGTCGAGGGTCTTCATCGCGGTGGCGAAGCCGGTGCCCTCCTCGCCGATCATGCGGTCGGCGGGGATGCGGACGTTGTCGAAGTAGACCTCGCGGGTCGGTGAGCCCTTGATGCCGAGCTTCTTCTCCGGGGCGCCGAAGGAGACGCCCTCGTCCGACTTCTCGACGACGAAGGCGGAGATGCCCTTGGAGCGCTTGGTCGGGTCGGTGACGGCCATGACCGTGTAGTACTCGGAGACGCCCGCGTTGGTGATCCAGCGCTTCACGCCGTTGAGCACCCAGAAGTCGCCGTCGCGCACGGCCCTGGTCTTCATGCCGGCGGCGTCGGAACCCGCGTCGGGCTCGGAGAGGCAGTACGAGAACATCGCGTCGCCCTTGGCGAGCGGGCCCAGGTACTTCTTCTTCAGGTCCTCGGAGCCGGACAGGATCACCGGAAGCGAGCCGAGCTTGTTCACCGCGGGGATGAGGGAGGAGGAGGCGCAGGCACGGGCCACCTCCTCGATCACGATGACCGTGGCGAGGGCGTCGGCACCCGCGCCGCCGTACTCCTCGGGTACATGCACCGCGTGCAGGTCCGCCGCGGTCAGGGCGTCCCGTGCCTCCTGCGGGAAGCGCGCCTCCTCGTCGACCGCCGCCGCGTACGGGGCGATCTTCGCCTCGGCGAGCGCGCGCACCGTCTCGCGGAGCATCTCGTGCTCCTCGGCCGGACGGTACAGGTCGAAATCGGTCGAACCCGCCAAGACGCTCACTCCCCATAAATGCTAACTACCGTTAAGTAACTCAATTTTAGAGCGCCGCTCCTGCGATGGCCTATGCACCGCCCGCGTGAGCTTCATGACAGGGGTTCCGGAAGCTGTGCACACGGCCGGAAGCCGGGCCTCCGAAGGCACGACTATGCTCGTTGACCGCATGTCTGTCCGCATCTCCCAGGAGCGTTCCATGGCCCTCAGGATCACTGTGATCGGCACCGGCTACCTCGGTGCCACCCACGCCGCGGCCATGGCGGAACTGGGCTTCGAAGTGCTCGGCCTCGATGTTGTGCCCGAGAAGATCGCAATGCTGGGCGCGGGCAAGGTCCCGATGTACGAGCCGGGTCTCGAAGAGTTGCTCCGCAAGCACGTGGAGGGCATCGAGGGAGCCACCGGACGGCTGCGGTTCACCACCTCGTGGGAAGAGGTGGCGGCCTTCGGCGATGTGCACTTCGTCTGCGTGAACACCCCGCAGAAGCACGGCGAGTACGCCTGCGACATGAGCTACGTCGACAACGCCTTCGAGTCGCTGGCACCGCATCTGACCCGACCGACCCTGGTCGTCGGGAAGTCGACCGTGCCGGTGGGTTCGGCGGCCCGGCTCGCGGCGCGGCTGGCCGAGCTGGCGCCGGCAGGTGCGGAGGCGGAGCTGGCCTGGAATCCGGAGTTCCTGCGCGAGGGCTTCGCGGTGAAGGACACCCTGCACCCCGACCGTATCGTCGTGGGTGTGGCGAGCGAGCGGTCAGAGAAGCTGCTGCGCCAGGTGTACGCGGTGCCGATCGCCGAGGGGTCGCCGTTCGTGGTGACGGACTACCCGACCGCCGAGCTGGTGAAGACCGCGGCCAATTCGTTCCTGGCCACGAAGATCTCGTTCATCAACGCCATGGCCGAAGTCTGCGAGGCCGCCGACGGCGATGTGAAGAAGCTGGCCGAGGCCATAGGGCACGACGAGCGCATCGGATCCAAGTTCCTGCGGGCCGGGATCGGCTTCGGCGGCGGCTGCCTGCCGAAGGACATCCGCGCGTTCATGGCGCGCGCCGGTGAGCTGGGTGCGGACCAGGCGCTGACCTTCCTGCGCGAGGTCGACTCGATCAACATGCGGCGCCGCGGTCACATGGTGGAGCTGGCCAGGGAGGCGGTGGGCGGCGACTCCTTCCTCGGCAAGCGGGTGGCGGTCCTGGGCGCGACGTTCAAGCCGGACTCGGACGACGTGCGGGACTCGCCGGCGCTGAACGTGGCCGGGCAGATCCACCTGCAGGGCGGTCAGGTCACGGTCTTCGACCCGAAGGGCATGGACAACGCCCGGCGCGTCTTCCCCACCCTCCAGTACGCCGAATCGCCGCTGGACGCGGTGCGCGGCGCGGATGTGGTGCTGCATCTGACGGAGTGGCGCGAGTTCCGCGACCTGGACCCGGCGGAGCTCGGCGCGGTCGTATCGCGCCGGATCATGCTGGACGGCCGCAACGCGCTCGACAGCGAGCTGTGGCGCGGGGCCGGCTGGACGTTCCGGGCGATGGGGCGGCCGAAGGCCTGACGCATCGGCCCGGATCAGAGCCGCATCGGCCCGGATCAGAGCCGCTTCGGCTCGGATCAGCCCCCTCCGACCCGGTACCGGCCCGGGGCTCGGCCTGACCCCGTGCCCGGGTCTCTCAGTTGTGTTTCGCGCGGTAGGTGCGCATTTTGGCCCGGGCGCCGCACACCGACATGGAGCACCAGCGGCGGCGTCCCGCCGGGCTGCGGTCGTAGTAGGCCCACTGGCAGTCCTCGGCCTCGCACGCCTTGAGCCGGGCCCAGGTGCCGTCGGCCGCCGAGGCGGCGATGGCCGCCGCGACGCGGGCGGTCAGGTCGGCCGGTTCCACGACGGGGCTCAGCGAGGCGGCGCCCGCCCCGTCCACGCTGACGCGCAGGGGCGCCGCGGCAAGGAGCCTGTCGAGCGGGGGCGCTGCGGCGCCGGCCGGGGGGCGGTGGCCGGCGTGGGCGAGGCAGGCGGTACGGAGCGCCTCGCGCAGGACGCGGGCGCCCGGCACTTCGGACTCGGTGAGGCGGAAGGCAGTGCGCCCGTCCGCCGTGTCGAGCGCATCCGCGCCGGTCTCGATGTCCAGCGTGTTGACCAGGGCCTCGATCAGCGCGAGTCCGCCGGGCGCGGACTCCTTCTCATTCATGGTTGCGACGTTACCCCCGATGCGGGAGCATGCAGTAACGGTTACCAGTTGGACCGTTCTATCGGTAACCAGCCTTGCTCGAAGACTGTTCCCGACCGAAGGAGGAAGTGTCATGGCTGTGGCCACACTGGGCGCTGTCGTGCTGGACTGCCCCGATCCCGAGGCGCTCGCCGGTTTCTACGCCGAACTGCTGGGTGGCACGGTCGCCCCCGGCGGTGAGGACTGGGTGGAACTGACCGGCCTCGCGGGCACCCTGCTCGCGTTCCAGGCCGCTCCCGGTTTCGTACCGCCGCGGTGGCCGAGCGAGGACGGCTCGCAGCAGTTCCATCTGGATCTGACCGTGCCCGATCTGGACACGGCGGAGCGGGAGGTGCTCGCGCGGGGCGCGACCGCGCTGGACGCGAAGGACCGGGAGCGGAGCTTCCGGGTGTACGCGGATCCTGCGGGGCACCCGTTCTGTCTGTGCACCGGCTGACGACCGCGCACCGGTCAGGAACGGGGCATCGTGCCGGCGTCGTCCCCCGTGGCACACTCCTCCCTTGAGTACCGCGGGGGCGCACGCCCCCGCGACGTGGGGGGTAGGACTGTGCGCAGGACGAAGTGGGCCGCCGTGGCGGCAGCAACCATCGTGCTCGGAGCCGCGGGCTGCGGCACGAGCGATGCCGATGCCGGGGTGGCGGCCACCTCCGCACCGGCGCCACCCCGCCCCAAGGGCACCGGTCCGCTCGCCAAGGAGGTCGTGCGCACGGACATCGACACCTCGGCCGCGGATGCAGGTGTTCCGGCGAACGCACCGGATTACGGCCGCACGTACGAGGACGCTTCGGACGGCTCGCCGCAATCGTGCAGCGTCGGCTTCAAGGGCTTCTCCACCAAGACCACCACGGTCGACATCGCCCGCTACAAAGCGGTGCTGGGCGAGCTGCGCGAGCGAGACTGGCAACAGCCCCAGGAACAGAAGGAGCACAAGGAGGTGCGCGACGGGGTGGTCCACGTAGCCCGTGTGCCCCTCAAGCAGCGCGGCTGGACCATGGTCGTGGAGTACCGAGCCTCTCCGGTGGACAACGTGATCACCTTGGCGGCCTTCGAGGACGCATGCATGAAGAAGATCGACGCCGAAGCGTGGCCGGTCGACTGACCGGCCATCCCTCGCGCGGGGAGACGACTGACGTGCTCACTCCACCAGTCGTTCTCCACACCCAACCGCCCTTCCCGTCGGGGACGGACAAGGATCCGGAGCGGGAGGGGATCAGAATACGTTCGTGTACTGCGCGCGGGTGCAGACCCAGGAGCACCCAGACACCGGAATGCGGCTCGTCCCCCTGATCGTGATCGCGCCGTTCGCGGCGGGCCCGGAGGAGCCCCTGCAGGACCGGATCCATACCGCCGCGCATCCTTCCCGCCGGAGCATGGCACGCCACCTCCAGAGCCGCTGATCTGCCGCGGCGAAGGTTGAGCCGCCTCACCGAAGAGCGAGCCCTGCCAACGAAGATCGAGAACAGGACAGCCGCCAGGGGCGCATGAGCCGGGCCGCGATCAAGTAGTCGATCAAGGTCCGCCTCGCACCGCGCAGGTACCACGCCAGATCAGACAAACAACAGGTGCGCCCGATCGGCACACGACGCCGACCCCGCTCGCAACGCACCCGCACCACCAAGGACATGACTGTCCGCATTTGCCCTATTACGCATAGCTACAACCCCTCTAGGGTCAAAGCGCCATCAATGTCGCATACCTGGAGGATTCATGGCACACTTCCGTACCCGTCTGACCCTGCTGGGATCAGCCGCAGCTCTCACCGCGGGCGCCCTTGCGCCCGCGCAGTTCGTCGGGGCGCACCCGGCTGTCGCGGCGGCGGCTCATCAGTGGGTCGCGCTGGGCGACTCCTACACCGCTGGGGTCATCCCGGCCGCGGGCGACACCTTCGAAGTGCCCCGTGACGGCTGCGAGCGCACCGACCAGTCCTATCCGCAGGTCATCGACCGCGACCTCGGCTCGCTCTTCGACCTGACCAACGTCAGCTGCGGCGCCGCCACCATCGAGAACATCACCTTCAGGGCACAGGAGCCGATCGGCCGTCACCTGCCACCCATCTCCGAGGACCCCGACTACCCCTTCCCTCCGGTGCCTCCCCAGTCCGCGGCGGTGGGTCCCGGTACCGACGTCATCAGTGTCGGCGCGGGCGGCAACACCCTCGGCTTCGCCGACATCCTCTTCCAGTGCCTCCAGCTGGGGGGCGGCAGCGGTGGCGTGGGCACCCCGTGCCGGGACGACCTGGCCGACGACATCCCCAGTCGACTGAACAAGGTGAGCAGAGACTACGACGAGATGCTCACCGTGCTCCACGAGCGAGCCCCGCACGCGAAGATCCTGGCCGTGGGCTATCCCACGGTCATCCCCGAGGACACCTCCAAGTGCCGGTACAACGACCTGGAGCAGTTCGGCTCGATCACCCAGGGCGATCTGGACTGGCTGCGCACCGACGTCCTGGAACCCCTCAACAAGGTCATCGAGAAATCGGTCGGCACACACGACGCCGCCACCTTCGTCGACCTCTACGACTCGTCTCGGAACCACAGCGTCTGCGACGCCGGCAAGTGGGTGGAAGGCATCTTCACCCGCGTCCCTGACCAGCCGGCCTTCGTACACGCCAACGCCCGCGGCCACCGCAACGCCGCCGACCACGTCGCAGCAGCCATGCTGGAAGCCATCGGCGTGAGCTGAACCGCACCCGACAGCCACCGAAGTGAACCGTCGTCGGCGCAGCCGGATGCGGTTCCGGGCTCCCGGCGGGCCCGCTGTCCCGTGCTGTCCGCCGCACACGACGAACGCCCCGCCACGCCCCGGTTCAAAGGGTGTGGCGGGGCGCAGGTCACTCCGCGGGGCCGTGCGACAGGCAGTCGCTCAGGCGGGCCGGGCGTCCAGCTGCTCGATCGTGGCGTGGGACGGCGACCGGTGGGCGCCCAGGTCGCGCGCGACGGCCTCGGCGTCGCGCAGCACCCGTACCGCGTTCTGCCAGGTGAGCTTGGCGAGGTCGGCACCGGACCAGCCGCGGCCGAGCAGCTCCGCGATCAGGTTCGGGTAGCCGGCGACGTCCTGGAGCCCGTCCGGGAGGAACGCCGTGCCGTCGTAGTCGCCGCCGATGCCGATGTGGTCGATCCCGGCGACCTCGCGCATGTGGTCGAGGTGGTCGGCGATGGTCGCCACGGTGGCCGTCGGGCGCGGGTTGGCCGCCTCGAAGGCCGCGTGGATCTGCATGGCCTGCGGGGTGGTGTCGAGCGGGTGCAGGCCATGGGCCTGCAGGTTCTCGCCCGCGGCCCGGGTCCAGGCGACGGCCGCCGGGAGGACGAACTTCGGTACGAAGGTCGCCATGGCGATGCCGCCGTTGGCCGGGAGCCGGCCGAGGACGTCGTCGGGGACGTTACGCGGGTGGTCGCAGATCGCCCGCGAGGAGGAGTGCGAGAACATCACCGGTGCGGTGGAGGTGTCGAGCGCGTCGCGCATCGTGGTGGCCGCCACGTGGGAGAGGTCGACCAGCATGCCGGTGCGGTTCATCTCCCGTACGACCTCGTGGCCGAAGGGCGAGAGTCCGCCGACGCCCGGCTCGTCGGTCGCCGAGTCCGCCCATGCGATGTTGTCGTTGTGGGTGAGCGTCATGTAGCGCACGCCCAGGGCGTGCAGGGCCCGCAGGGTGCCCAGGGAGTTGTTGATGGAGTGGCCGCCCTCGGCACCCATCAGGGAGGCGATACGGCCCTCGGCGCGGGCGGCCTCCATGTCGTCGGCCGTCAGGGCGCGCCGCAGGTCGGCGGGGTGGCGAGCGATCAGCTCGGCGACCACGTCGATCTGTTCGAGGGTGGCGCTGACGGCTTCGTCGCCCGCCATGTCGGAGCGTACGTAGACGGACCAGAACTGCGCGCCGACGCCGCCCGCGCGCAGTCGCGGGATGTCGGTGTGCAGATGGGCGGACTGGTCGGTGGCGATGTCCCGGGCGTCCAGGTCGTAGCCGACCTGCTCGCGCAGCGCCCACGGCAGGTCGTTGTGACCGTCGACGACGGGGTACTCGGCGAGGAGTTCCGCGGCCCGCTTCAGCTGGTCCATGAGTGCCTACTTCCTACTTTCCGAAGCCGAAGGAGTCGGCGCCCTCGACCCTGGCGCGCAGCCGCTTGCCCTTCTCCGTCGCCTGGTCGTTCAGCTCCTGCTGGAACTCCCGCATACGCGTCAGCAGCTCGGCGTCGTGGGCGGCGAGGATGCGGGCGGCGAGCAGACCCGCGTTGCGCGCGCCGCCGACGGAGACGGTCGCGACGGGGACACCGGCCGGCATCTGCACGATGGAGAGCAGGCTGTCCATGCCGTCCAGGTACTTCAGCGGGACCGGGACGCCGATGACCGGCAGGGGGGTCACGGAGGCGAGCATGCCGGGCAGGTGGGCGGCGCCGCCCGCGCCCGCGATGATCGCCTTGAGGCCGCGGTCGGCCGCGTTCTCCCCGTACGCGATCATCTCGCGCGGCATGCGGTGGGCGGAGACGACGTCGACCTCGTAGGGGATCTCGAACTCGTCGAGGGCCTTGGCGGCCGCTTCCATGACGGGCCAGTCGGAGTCCGAGCCCATGACGATACCGACGAGGGGCGCGGCGGCGGGGGAAGTCATTCGGTGATCGTTCCTCGCAGGTAGTCGGCCGCGTGCCGGGCGCGCTCGCGCACGTCCGTCAGGTCGTCGCCGTAGGTGTTGACGTGTCCGACCTTGCGGCCGGGCTTCACGTCCTTGCCGTACATGTGGATCTTGAGCTGGGGGTCGCGGGCCATGCAGTGCAGGTATCCCTGGTACATGTCCGGGTAGTCGCCGCCGAGCACGTTGGACATGACCGTCCAGGTGACGCGCGGACGGGGGTCGCCGAGCGGCAGGTCGAGGACGGCCCGGACGTGGTTGGCGAACTGCGAGGTGACCGCGCCGTCCTGGGTCCAGTGCCCGGAGTTGTGCGGGCGCATGGCCAGCTCGTTGACCAGGATGCCGGGCTTCCCGTCGGGGCCGCGGGTCTCGAAGAGTTCGACGGCGAGGTGGCCGACGACACCGAGTTCGGAGGCTATGCGGAGGGCGAGCTGCTGGGCCTCGCCGGCGAGGTGCTCGTCCAGCTCCGGGGCCGGGGCGATGACCGTGTCGCAGACCCCGTCGACCTGGATCGACTCGACGACCGGGTAGGCGACGGCCTGGCCGTGCGGCGAGCGGACGACATTGGCCGCCAGCTCCCGTACGAAGTCGACCTTCTCCTCGGCGAGGACCGCGACACCGGCCCGGAAGGGCTCGGCCGCCTCCGCCTCGGAGCGGACCACCCAGACGCCCTTGCCGTCGTAGCCGCCGCGGACCGTCTTCAGAATGACGGGGAAGCCGCCGGCCTCGTCCGCGAAGGCCGCGACGTCGGCCGGGTCCTTCACGATGCGGTGGCGGGGGCAGGGCGCGCCGATCTCGCTGAGCTTCGCCCGCATCACCCCCTTGTCCTGGGCGTGCACCAGTGCGTCCGGGCCGGGGCGCACGGGGATGCCGTCCGCCTCCAGGGCCCGGAGGTGCTCGGTCGGTACGTGCTCGTGATCGAAGGTGATCACGTCGCAGCCGCGTGCGAAGGCCCGCAGCGTGTCCAGGTCGCGATAGTCGCCGACGACGACTTCGTTCACCACCTGGGCTGCCGAGTCCTGGGGGGTGTCACTGAGGAGCTTGAACCTGATGCCGAGGGGGATGCCCGCCTCGTGGGTCATGCGGGCGAGCTGACCGCCGCCGACCATGCCGACTACCGGAAACGTCACTCCTCCAGGGTATCCGCGCCCCGGAAGGCGTCCGACCAGCACCCTCCGGACGGCCCCCGCGTCACAGCACGGCCACAGCCGTCCGCACAACCACAGGCAGCACATGGGCGGGCTGGTTAGCATGGCTGGGTTGACGACATCGACAGACGGGCTGAGCGATCACTATGAGCGAACGGGGCGCATGGCGGACCCGGCTGGATCTGCTGGCCCGCGAGGTCGCCAAGTTCGGCACGGTCGGCGCACTCGGCCTGGTGGTCAACATCGGCGTGTCCAACCTGCTCTGGCGCACCACGGATCTCCAGGTGGTGCGGGCGGGTCTGCTGGCGACGTTCGTGGCCATCCTCTTCAATTACGTGGGCTTCCGTTACTGGACGTACCGGGACCGGGACAAGAGCGGCCGGACCCGGGAGCTGATGCTGTTCCTGCTGTTCAGCGCGGTGGGTGCGGTCATCGAGACCGGTGTGCTGTACGCGGCGACGTACGGGTTCGGCTGGAACACCCCGGTCCAGAGCAATGTCTTCAAGGTCCTCGGGATCGGAATCGCGACCCTGTTCCGCTTCTGGTCCTACCGGACGTGGGTGTTCAGGGCGCTGCCCGCGAAGGAGGCCGTACTGAGTGCGGAGGGGTTCCTGCGGCAGGGCCGTACGGAGCAGGTGCCGCGGGTCGATGCGGAGCCTGTGCGGCGGTAGGGCCGCCCGGCAGCCCGTGCCCCGTGCGGCGGTAGTGCCCCGACCGGCACCGGCTTTCCGTACGGTCAGCGCACCGGGCGTTCCGGTTCCTGTCTGTGCCGCGTCACTCGGCTGAGGAACAGGGCGAAGACCGGCGGCTGCTGCTGGAGCAGTTCGAGCCGGCCGCCGTCCGCCTCCGCGAGGTCCCTGGCCACCGCGAGTCCGATGCCGGTGGAGTTACGGCCGCTGATCGTCCGTTCGAAGATCCTGGCGCCGAGGTCGGCGGGTACACCCGGGCCCTCGTCCGTGACCTCGATCACCACCTGGTTGCCGGTGACCCGGGTGCGCAGCGCGACCGTACCGCCGCCGTGCATCAGCGAGTTCTCGATGAGTGCGGCCAGCACCTGGGCGACCGCACCGGGTGTGCCGACGGCCTGCAGTCCCTGCTTCCCGGAGCGGACGATGGCCCGGCCCTCGCCCCGGTAGGCCGGGCGCCACTCCTCGATCTGCTGCTTGACGACCTCGTCGAGGTCGAAGACGACGGCGGAGCCGGTGCGCGGATCGCGGGCGTTGGTCAGCAGCCGCTCCACCACGTCGGTGAGACGCTCGACCTGAGTGAGGGCGATGTTCGCCTCCTCCTTCACTGTGTCCGGGTCGTCGGTGACGGAGATCTCCTCGATCCGCATGGAGAGCGCGGTCAGGGGTGTCCGGAGCTGGTGCGAGGCGTCGGCGGCCAGTCGCCGTTCCGCGGTCAGCATGCGGGCGATCCGCTCGGCGGAGGCGTCCAGGACATCGGCGACCCGGTCCAGTTCCGGTACCCCGTACCGTTTGTGGCGCGGGCGCGGGTCGCCGGAGCCGAGGCGTTCGGCGGTCTCGGCGAGGTCGGTCAGCGGTGAGGCCAGTTTGTTGGCCTGGCGCACGGCGAGGAGTACGGCCGAGACGATGGCCAGCAGGGCCACCGCACCGATGATCAGCAGGGTGCGGCCGACCTCCCGGGTGACGGCGGAGCTGGATTCCTCGACGGTGACGTGTTCGCCGTGCTCCCCTTCGACGGTGCTGCTGATCACGCTGCCGGCGGGACGGGTGCCGACTTCGATGGGGGCGCGTCCGGGGATCTTGACCAGCGCGTAACGCTTGCCGGAGATCTGCTGGGACAGCAGCGAGGCGTTGATCCGCTCGTCCCCCAGGAGCCTGCTCTCGACGACACTGATCAGCCGCAGTGCCTCGGAGTCGACGCTCTCCTGGGCACTGTTGCTGATGGTGCGGCTCTCGACGATGACGAGGGAGACGCCGAAGACGGCGATCACCACGAGCACCACGGCGAGGGTGGAGTTGATCAGTCTTCGGCGCATGAGTGTTTCTGTACGTCAGCTCTTCTCGAAGCGGAAGCCGACGCCCCGGACGGTCGCGATGTAGCGGGGATTGGCCGCGTCGTCACCGAGCTTCTTGCGGAGCCAGGAGATGTGCATGTCGAGGGTCTTGGTCGACGACCACCAGGTGGTGTCCCAGACCTCGCGCATCAGCTGGTCGCGGGTGACGACCCGGCCGGCGTCGCGGACCAGGACCCGCAGCAGGTCGAACTCCTTGGCGGTGAGCTGGAGTTCCTCGTCGCCCATCCAGGCCCGATGCGACTCGACGTCGATCCTGACGCCATGAGTGGCGGGCTGCGGCGCGGGCTCGGTGGCGCCACGGCGCAGCAGGGCCCGGACGCGGGCGAGCAGTTCGGCCAGGCGGAAGGGTTTGGTGACGTAGTCGTCGGCGCCGGCGTCCAGGCCGACCACGGTGTCCACCTCGTCGGCGCGGGCGGTCAGCACCAGGATCGGCACGGTGTGGCCTTCGGCACGGAGCCTGCGGGCGACTTCGAGGCCGTCCATCCCGGGCAACCCCAGGTCGAGCACGACCAGGTCGATCCCGCCCTGGAGGCCGGCGTCGAGAGCGGTCGGACCGTCCTCGCGGACCTCGACCTCGTAACCCTCCCGACGCAGGGCGCGGGCCAGCGGCTCCGAGATGGATGCGTCGTCCTCGGCGAGCAGTACACGGGTCATGGAGTGATGGTAGTCCGCGCGAGAGGCATGCCGTGAGGTGATCGAAAAGCCCTGCGGATTCACATGGACGTCAGGGGGGCGCCTTCGAATATGCGAATGCGATGACACCCACACCTGTGAGTCATCTCTCAATTCCATTCAAATCAGACATACTCGTGCCGTATGGTTATTCGACGCCTGTTAAATGACTCAAGGACCTTTGAGCATCTTCAGCATCGAAGGTCCCTTTTGTTCTGCCGGTTGGTACCCGCCAGCCGTGAAATCAGTGAATGACCTGTGGCCGGGCCCGGGGCGCAAAGGTGCGAACCGGGCGTGGATCCCGGTGCGGTCGGTCCCCCGTTCCCTTCAGTCGGCTCCTGGACGAGTCCGGCGACAGGGACGAATCCTCGGTGAGGCGTCGGGGTGGGGAACGCCGTACCGGTGCCGGCCTCCCCCCACCGGGCGCGTCACGCTCACGAGGCGCCGCGTCCCGAGCACCCAAGGATCGACCATGGCGTCCAGCCTGACAAAGGACCCGGCCAGTACATCTGGATCAGCGAAGACCTTCTTCGGCCACCCCCGCGGCCTGGCCACGCTCTTCATGACCGAGATGTGGGAGCGCTTCAGCTACTACGGCATGAGGGCCCTGCTCCCCCTCTACCTGATCGCCCCCAACGGGCTTCACATGAACCCGGCCACGGCCACGGCGATCTACTCCGTCTACGTGTCGATGGTGTACCTGCTCGCCATGCCCGGCGGCTGGTTCGGCGACCGCGTCTGGGGTCCCCGAAAGACCGTCACCGTCGCCGGTGGGGTCATCATGCTCGGTCACCTCGCGCTGGCCCTGCCCGCCCAGGGCACCTTCTTCGCGGGCCTGGGACTGGTGGCCATCGGCTCCGGTCTGCTGAAGTCCAACATCTCGACGATGGTCGGTCACCTCTACGACGGACCGGACGACGCACGCCGTGACGGCGGCTTCACGATCTTCTACATAGGCATCAACCTGGGTGCCTTCATCGCACCGCTGGTCATCGGCACCATCGGTGAGAACGTGAACTGGCACCTGGGCTTCGCGCTCGCCGCCGTCGGCATGGGCATCGGCCTCGTCCAGTTCCTGATGGGCACGCGCCACCTGAACGAGCGCAGCCTCGTCGTCCCGAAGCCGCTCTCCGCCGCCGAGCGCGCGAGCACGCTGCGCAAGGCCATGATCTGGCTGGTCATCGCGGCCGTCTTCTACATCGTCACGGTCGTCACCGGCGTCTACACGCTCAACTGGATCCTGGTCCCGATCACCATCGCGGGTCTGATCATTCCGATCGTCGTCCTGGCGCGCATCAAGCGCGACAAGGAGCTCAGCGCCGACGAGCAGTCGAAGATGTCCGGCTACATCTGGTTCTTCGTCGCCGCCGCCGTCTTCTGGATGATCTACGACCAGGGCGGTTCGACGCTCGCCATCTTCGCCGACTCCTCGGCCAAGAACACCATCCTGGGCTGGGACTTCCCGGTCTCCTGGTACCAGTCGGTCAACGCGGTCCTGATCATGGCGCTGGCCCCGGTCTTCGCCGCCTTCTGGATGGCGCTGAACCGCCGCGGCAAGGAGCCCAGCACCATCGTGAAGTTCAGCTCCGGTCTGGTGCTGATCGGTGCGTCGTTCTTCCTCTTCCTGATGCCGCTGACGATCGCCGGCGACGGCCACAAGGCCGCCGCGATGTGGCTGGTGGCGATCTACTTCGTCCAGACGGTCGCCGAGCTGACGCTGTCCCCGGTGGGTCTCTCCGTCACCACGAAGATGGCTCCGGCGAAGTACGCCAGCCAGATGATGGGTGTCTGGTTCCTGGCGGTCACCGCCGGTGACTGCACCACCGGTCTGCTCTCCATCGCGGGCGTGGATCTCAACGGCACCGGGGTGGTCACCCTGCAGGCCGCCCTCGCCGTGGTCGCGGGTGTCGCGATCTTCATGTACCGAGGCAAGGTCAAGCGGCTCATGGGCGACGTGCGCTGACACGCCGTACCGGCCGTACGAAGGGGCCGCCGCACCGATCCGTCGGTGCGGCGGCCCCTTCACGTGCGGCCGTACGTGGCTCAGCTCACCGGGTGCCGCGCAGCCTGCGCCACGGGGTGAAGGTGAACACGGCGCCGCCCAGCAGGATCGCCGACCCCGCGACCAGGCCGAGCGCGCGCAGGGTGCCGTGGTCCTCGGCCCCGGTGGCGGCCAGTCCGCCGCCGGAGTCCGTTCCTCCGTCGGTGGAGGAGGTGGATCCCGTGGTCGAACCGCCGGTGGCGCCGCCCTCCTGGGCGGTGGTGTCGAGTTCCAGCGACGGGCTCACCGAGCCCTTGACCTTGCACGGGATGCTGATCTTCGTGGAGCCCAGGGTGACGTCGATCGTCAGGGTGCCGGGGCTGAGCGTGGACTTCCCGGTCGCCCCCGGCTTGTAGGTGCCGGTCATGTCGGCCAGGTTGACCGGCGTGCCCTGGTCCAGCGCATCGGCGTTGGCCGGGCCCGTGACCTTCACCGAGCCCTTGTCGGCACCGCCCAGAACGATGTCCATGGACGGTTTGAGCGCTCCGGCGGGCAACGCCGCGGGGCTGTCCATCACACCCTTGGCCGTCTTGACCGTGAGCGCGTAACTCCCCCCGCTCTTCTTGGCATTGATCGTCACCTTGGAACCGATGTCGGACGGGCCCGGGGACTCACAGGCGAACTGGACCGAGACCTCCTTGCCGGGGAAGTCGGTCTGGCCGCTGTCGCCGCCGGAACCCGAGGTGGTGGAGCCCGTGGTCGTCGTGGAGCCGGAGTCCGTGCCCCCGTCGGTGGTCGTGCCCGAGGTGGTGCCGCCCGCGGTCGTGGTGCCGCCCGCGGTGGTGGTGCCGCCCGTGGTGGTGGACCCGGTGGTGGAGCCCGTGGTCGTCCCGCCCGTCGTGGTTCCGCCGTCGTCCGTGACCTTGATGGTCGCGCCCGGCTGCACCGTCTCCGTCGGGGTGCACTTGGTGTCCGTGGAGATCGGCTTGGAGACGTTGAGGCTGTACGCGTCCGGCGTCAGCGTGATCTCACCGGCCTTCTCCAGCTTCAGCTTGCCCGTCATGTCGGACACCACCATGGGGCTCTTCTTCGGGATCGCCGGGTTCTCCCGCGGCCCCTCCATCGCGAGGGTGCCACTCGCCGCACCCCCCACCTTGATCGTGCCGGTCGGCTTGATGGTGTCCTTCTCCAGGTCGAGGAGGTCGGGGTTGTCGGAAGCGCCGTGCACCGTCTTCCACACCACCTCGACGGTGTCCCCGACCTTCGCCTCGGCCGGCGCGGACAGCTGCACCACGGTGGTGCCCTCCACGGCCGGCAGTCCGGAGATGGCCGGCGGAATGCACTCCGTCTTGTACGAGACTTCTGCGGCCTGGGCCGGGCTCGCGGCCAGCAGCATGCCCGCGCCGCCGAGCATCATCGCGATTCCCGCCGCGACCGTCCTGCGTTGCCTGCTCACGGATGTCCCTTCGTCGTCGGTCTGTTCTCTGGCGGTGCGGAATCAGGTGTGAACCACGGCAGTACGGCCGTCGTCGTGGGCGCGGCCGCGGGGCTCCGGCCGGTGCCCGGCGTACGGCGCAGCTCGGGGAGTTTCGCGGTCACCCCGGTCAGGTGCGGGGGGCGGTGCCGCCGCCCGGCGCGGGCCGGGGCGCGCGAGGAGCCGGGCCGCACCTTGTCGACGATCGCCATACCGATCCGGAACACGGCGGCCGGGACGACGATCCACAGCAGGATCCAGAAGAGCGTGACGCCCCAGGGACGCCCGACCCCCCAGGGCTGTTCGGCCAGCACCTTGCCGCCGTACTTCAGCGAGACCTGGTAGTCGCCGTGGGCGCCCGCCGCCAGTTCGACCGGCAGCCGGATCTGCGCCTTGTGGCCGGACTCGATGGTGCCGCGCCACTGCTGCTCCTCCCACTGCGGGGCGAAGACTCCGTGCGCGGTGCCGACCCGGAACACCGGGTCCTTGACGGGCGCGGAGCCCAGATTGCCCACGGTGAAGACCAGTTGACGGGAGGGCGGGGCGCCGAACCAGGTGAGGATGCCGCTGTCGCCCTCCAGCCGGGTGGTGGCCAGGACCGCGAGTCTGCCGCTCCCGGTCTCCTTCGGCAGGGCGGCGACCGGGTGCCCGGCGACGACGAACGCCGCGTCGGCGGTGGCCTGTTCCCCGGTGACGGTGGCGACATGCACCACACAGGGGCAGGGTACGGGCGGTTCGGTGACCGGCATCTTCTTGCGGAAGCCGCCCTTGGTGTCGGTGGTGACGGCACGGCCTTCGGCGTTCGCGCAGGAGTTGGTGCCGCCGATCACGCCACGGTCCGGCGTGGCCTGTCCGCAGATCAGCATCATCAGCAGCGTGTTCGGACGCCAGCCGCTGCCCCGGACGGTGATCTCACCGCCCTTGCCCGCCTGCGACCGGGACAGGGTCACCCCGGGGTCCGCCGAGGCGGACGTCGTACCCGCCGCCTCGGCGCCGGTCGTGCAGAGCATCAGCAGGGCGGGCAGCAGTGCGCCGAACAGCACGGCCGCCCACCGGTGTCCGCCGCTGCGGAGTGCCGCCCCTGCGGCCTGTCCAGTCACGATTCCGCTCCCGCCTTCGCCACGTGCCTTCTCCTGGAGTGCCGTTGATCTCCCGAGAACCGTCGGGGTCCGTCGTCGTCCGGCGGCCGCGCGCGTGAGCGCCGGACACCCGGGACCTGGAGAAAGGACCTATCGGCCCACGACTCCCTGTCCACGCCTGGTCAGCCAGAGCACCCCCGCCGCGCCGGTCAGCAGCACCGTGCCGCCGAGCGTCCCGAGTGCCGTGGCCGAGTCGAGCGGACCGGTCTTCGGCAACTGCCCGCTGTCGTCCGTGGTGCTCTCCGTGCTCTCCGTACCGCCTGCGGCCGTCACGTCGAGCTGGAGCGAGGGGCCCGGGTTGTTGGAGGGGGTGCAGGTCGTGGTCGTACCGAGCGCCTTGATGGTCAGCACACCGGCGGTGAAGGTGACCTTGCCGCTCTTCTTCGGGGTGTACGTGCCCGACAGGTCACTGATCTTGATGGGCGCGTTGGCGGTGATGGCCGTGGAGTTCGACGGTCCGGAGACCTTGACCTCGCCGGAGTCCGCGCCTCCCACCTTGATGATCGCACTGGGGTTCATCGCCCCCTTGCCAAGTTCGACCGGGCTGGCGGAGACGCCCTTCTGAAAGGTCATCGTGAGCTTGTAGCTGCTGCCGCTCTTGACGCTCTTGATGTCGATGGGAGACACCGCGCCCTTGTCCCCGATCGGGGTCTTGCACTGGTAGTCGACGTCCACGACCGTCGCGTGCGCGGCGGGCGCGGTCATCAGCACCACCGTGCCCGCCAGCGCGGACGCCAGCGCGAGAGCTGTTCGCTTCTGGTAGGACACTTGAGTTCCCCTCATGCCGGAGGTCGTCGCACGCCGGTTCGCACCGACGCACATTACTGACGGCGCATCAGATCGGGCGCTCAAGGTACGCCGGAGGCCCCGTGGAGGGAAGACAAAGAGCGCGCCGATCCGGCGCGCTCTTCAAAGGTGCGTACAGGGGACCCCGCAGCCACGGACGGGGCTGCGGGTACGGGGCTACACGGGGACGGGGGCGGCCAGTTCCGCCCAGACGGTCTTGCCTGCCCGGCCCACCACCCGCTGAACGCCCCAGTCCAGGCAGAGCCGTTGCACGATGAACATGCCGTGCCCGCCGGGTCGGCCGGCCCGGTGCGGGGTGCGCGGTGCGGGCTGTCCCGCGCCGGAGTCGACGACCTCCACCCGCAGGACCTTCGCCGTGCAGGCGATCCGCATCTCCTCGGGCCCGTCCGCGTGCAGGCAGGCGTTGGTGACCAGTTCGGAGACGACCAGCAGGACGTCCTCGGCGGCGGCCCGTCCGTCGGCGCTCCTCGCGGGGAGCCAGCCCCAGTCGTGAAGCGCCTGGCGGGCGAAGTCACGGGCCGTCGGCACGACGGCGCCGATCCCCCGCAACGACAACGTGCGCCACTCCCGCTCGGCCGGTTCCAAGGAGGCCGCGTCGACGCCCGCGTCCGCGCGGGAGCCCGTACCGGCGCCCTCCGGCTCGCGGCCGAGGTCGCCCGGCGGATGCTGCCGGGTGGTGCTCATCAGCGCTTCACCTCACCGATTCACCCTGTGTCGCCATCGAACAGTTACCAGTACAGACGGAGTGCGGGGGCGCCCACGAGTCCGCCGGGTTTCTCCTGCCCGGCCGAATCACGACAACACCCACTTCATCCCTGCGGATCGCGTGTCACGGGCGACCCATGGGGCGCCCGGGGCCGCGAAACACTTCGCAGCCTTAGGTATCCAGGGCCGATCGGAGGGAGTCATGGACAGTGAAGACCGCCTCGGCCCCCGTGATCTCGAAGACCCGCGCCACCACCGGCAGCATTCCGGCCAAATGGACCCCTCCCCCGGCCGCCTCCGCCTTGAGGCGGGCACCGAGCAGCACATTGAGCCCGGTGGAGTCGCAGAATTCGAGTCGCGAGCAGTCGACCACCAGGCGCACGCGCCCCTGGTCGACCGCGCTCTCCAGGGGTTCCCGCAGCAGATCCGCCGTGTGGTGATCCAGCTCACCCACCGGCGTCACGACCTCGCTGCGCCCTTCGGTACGGACCTCGACCTGAAGCCGTCCCCGGTTCGCACTGCCGACCGTCCCGCGGTCCATGCCCGTCCCTCTTCGTCGTTCGTCGCTGCCTGCGCCTCTGCGTGTGCAGATGCGTATGTGCTGTCACTGACGCCCTCGAAACAGTACGCGTTTCGTTCGCCACGTGGTAGCCGAAGACCTCAACAAACCGTACATACCGTATCAATTGGTTCTTGTAACTGCCGGTCCGGACCGGGTATGGGTAGGAGGACACCCACAACTACGTCGGCTACGGAGGCGCCGCTTCACCGCAGGAAACACGTATGGGCATCGGCAGCCATATGCCGAGAACGATGGAGGAGACCATGTCACCCCGGCTCGACGGAACGCGCACCCACAACGCGACGTCAGCAGGTCCTCAGGGACTGACCCCCTCAGAATCCCCTGCCGCGAACGCCGAGAACGGCACGCGCGACAGCAGTACCGACAGCATCACCGCGGGCGGCGCAGCCCTCGGCCACGGCGTCGCCGAAGGCCTCGAAGGGCTTCCCGAGATCCCGCCCCCCGACGAAGTGGATCCGCTGGACGCCAGGGCCCTGTCGAAGACGCTCTTCGAGCGGCTCGGCTCCCTCGAAGAGGGCACCCACGAGTACGCCTACGTCCGCAACACGCTCGTCGAACTCAACCTGGCCCTGGTCAGGTTCGCCGCCGCCCGGTTCCGTACCCGCAGTGAACCGATGGAGGACATCGTCCAGGTCGGCACCATCGGCCTGATCAAGGCGATCGACCGCTTCGAGCTCAGCCGGGGCGTGGAGTTCCCGACGTTCGCGATGCCGACCATCATCGGCGAGATCAAGCGCTTCTTCCGCGACACCAGTTGGTCCGTGCGTGTACCGCGCCGGCTTCAGGAGCTACGGCTCGACCTGGCCAAGGCGGGCGACGAGCTCGCCCAGAAGCTCGACCGTTCGCCCACTGTGGGCGAGCTCGCCGACCGCCTCGGCATCGCTCCCGAAGAGGTCGTCGAGGGCATGGCCGCGAGCAACGCGTACACCGCGAGCTCGCTGGACGCCAAGCCCGAGGAGAGCGAGCACGAGAGCGCGCTGGCGGACCGCATCGGTTACGAGGACCACGGGCTCGAAGGCATCGAGTACATCGAGTCCCTGAAGCCGCTGATCGCCTCGCTGCCGGGGCGCGACCGCACCATCCTCTCGCTCCGGTTCGTCGCCAATATGACGCAGTCGGAGATCGGTGAGGAACTGGGCATCTCCCAGATGCATGTGTCGCGGCTGCTCTCCCGCACGCTGGTCAAGCTCCGCAAGGGCCTGACGCTGGAGGAGTGAACGCGCCGCCCTCGTGTTCCCGCGTCGCACCCGCCGGGCGCGACGCGATCGTTTGCGGAAGGACCCGCCCGCCCGAGGGACGGGTCCTTCCGCATGAGTGACGTGGCGTCATCAAGGTTCTTCTGCAGCCGGGTTACGGAGGCGTGCACCCCCGGGGGCGCTCAGGCGACACGTTCACCGCGCTGCCAGACCGCGTGGACCAGCGGGACTCCGGGCCGGTAGGCGAGGTGGACGGGGCTGGGCGCGTCGAGGACGACCAGGTCGGCGCGGGCGCCGGGCGTGATGCGGCCGATGTCCGTGCGCCGCAGGGCCGCCGCGCCGCCCGCGGTGGCGGACCAGAGGGCCTCATCCGGAGTCATGCCCATGTCGCGTACGGCGAGGGCGATGCAGAAGGGCATGGAGGAGGTGAACGACGAGCCCGGGTTGCAGTCGGTGGAAAGCGCCACGGTGGCACCCGCGTCGAGGATGCGGCGCGCGTCCGGCCAGGCGGCGCGGGTGGAGAACTCGGCACCGGGCAGCAGGGTCGCGACGGTGCTTCCCTGGGCCAGCGCGTCGACGTCCACGTCGGTGAGATGGGTGCAGTGGTCGGCGGAAGCCGCGTCGAGCTCGACGGCGAGCTGGACGCCGGGGCCGTGGCCGAGCTGGTTGGCGTGGACGCGGGGGTGCAGTCCCCTGGCCCGGCCCGCGGTGAGGACGGCACGGGCCTGGTCGCCGTCGAAGGCGCCCTTCTCACAGAAGACGTCGACCCAACGGGCATACGGGGCACAGGCGTCGAGCATCGCTCCGGTGACCAGGTCGACGTAGCCGGCCGGGTCGTCGGCGTAGTCCGGGGGGACGATGTGGGCGCCGAGGTAGGTGACCTCGTCGGTGTGCCGGGCGGCGATGCGCAGGGCGCGGGCCTCGTCCTCGACGGTGAGGCCGTAGCCGGACTTGGTCTCCAGCGTGGTGGTGCCCTGGCGCAGCGCCTCGGCGAGGTAGCGGGCGACGTTGGCGGAGAGTTCGTCGTCGGTGGCGGCGCGGGTGGCGGCGACCGTGGTCCTGATGCCGCCCGCACTGTAGGGGCGGCCGGACATCCGGGCGTTGAACTCCTCGGTGCGGTCGCCCGCGAAGACCAGGTGGGAGTGTGAGTCGACGAAGCCGGGGATCACCGCCCGTCCGCCCGCGTCGACGGCGTTGTCAGTGGCGGGTGCTTTCCTGGTCTCACCGGTCCACACGACCCGGTTGCCCTCGATGACGACGGCCGCGTCGTGTATCGGGCCCAGGGGTGACTCCGCGTGCAGGGAGGGATCGTTGGTGACCAGTGTGGCGATGTTGATGATGGCGGTCGTCGTCATCGGGCGACTGCTCTCCTCGTGTGTCGGCGTGCGGGGCGGCCTGTCGGTGGGCCCGCGGGGCGTCGGTGCGGGCACCTCGCGGGCCGGTCTCCGATTCGGTGCGCGACGGGCTCTCGGTGGTCGACGGGCTCTCAGTGGTGCAATGCCGCGATGGCCGAGGCGAGCGCCGCGGGGACGTCCTCGACCAGCGTGTGCTGCCCGTCACGGACGATGTGCCGGCCTGCCACGACCGTGTGCCGCACATCGGCCGCGGAGGCGGCGAATACGACTGCTTCGGCAGCGAGCCGGGGTGTGGGCCCCGCTGTTCTGACGGAGTCCAGGGCGACAGTCACCAGATCGGCGGGAGCACCGGGTTCGATGGTGCCCGCCGAGGGCCGGCCGAGCGCGGCGTGCCCGTCCGCCGTCGCGGCGCGCAGCAGGGCGGACGTCGTCCAGTGGCCGCGTGCCCGGGTGCGCAGGCGTTCGTGGAATTCCATCGCCCGCGCCTCCTCGAAGAGATCGATCACGGCGTGGCTGTCGCTGCCGAGGGAGAGCGGCGAGCCGGCGCGCTGGAGGGCGACGGCGGGGCCGATTCCGTCGGCCAGGTCGCGTTCCGTGGTGGGACACATGCAGGTGCCGGTCGACGAGGAGCCGAGGAGCGTGATGTCCTCGCCGGTGAGGTGGGTGTTGTGGATCCCGGTGGTGCGCGGTCCGAGAACCCCGTGGTCGGCGAGGAGCCGGGTGGGGGTGCGGCCGTGCACGGCGAGGCAGGCGTCGTTCTCCGCGGTCTGTTCGGAGAGGTGGACGTGGAGCGGAGCCCGTCGTTCCGCCGCCCAGGCCGCCACCGTGGAGAGCTGCGCCGCGGGGACGGCGCGCACGGAGTGCACGGCCGCACCGATCAGGGCGTGGTCGCTGCCCTTGAGGAGGGAGACGCGTTCGGCCCAGGCGTCCGCGGTGCCGTCGGAGAAGCGCACCTGGTGCTGGTCGGGCTCCTGGTACTGGGTGGGTCGCCGGCCGAATCCGGCGGAGAGATAGGCGGTGTCCAGCAGGGTGATCCGAATGCCGGCCTCGCCCGCCGCCGCGATCAGTGCCTCGCCCATCGCGTTGGGGTTGTCGTACGGGGTGCCGCCCGGCGCGTGGTGCAGATAGTGGAATTCGCCGACCGCGGTGATGCCGGCCAGGGCCATTTCGGCATACACGGCACGGGCGAGCGCGTAGTACGAGTCGGGGGTGAGCCGGGAGGCGACCTGGTACATGACCTCGCGCCACGTCCAGAAGGTTCCGGAGCCGACCTGGACGGTGGAGCGCAGGGCCCGGTGGAAGGCGTGCGAGTGGGCGTTGGCGAGCCCGGGGAGGGTCAGCCCGCGCAGCACGGTGGCGCCGGGCGGCGGGGTGGCGACGCCGGTGCGGACACCGGCGATGATCCCTCCGGACACGTCCAGGGCGACGCCCGGTTCGACATGGGTGCCGAGCCAGACATGGGACAACCAGTACGTCTCGGTGACGGGCCTGCCCGTCGGTTCCGTTGTCAGCTGCACGCGAGACCTTCCAGTACATCGGCGAGAGCGATCACCCCGGCCGCGCAGTCGTCCTCGGCGGCATGCTCGGCCGGCGAGTGCGAGATCCCGGTGGGGTTCCGTACGAACAGCATGGCGGTGGGGACCGAAGCGGACAAAATACCTGCGTCGTGTCCGGCGCCCGTGCCGAGGACGGGCACGGCACGGCCGGTGCCGCTCCGTCCCGCGAGGATCCTGCCGAGCTCGTCGCGCAGGGCGTGCTCGAACTCCACGACGGGCGTGAAGGACTCCCGCACGACGTCGAGGTCGACACCGGCCCGTTCGGCGTGCTCCCGAGCGGCCCGTTCGATGCCGGCGACCACGGTGTCGAGGCGGTCCTGGTCGGCGGCGCGGGAGTCGAGCCAGCCGCGGACGAGGGAGGGGATGGCGTTGACGCCGTTCGGCTCGACGCTGACCTTGCCGAAGGTGGCGACGGCTCCGGCGAGTTCCGCCTCCCGGCGGGCGGCCAGCACGGTCTCGGCGTACGTGAGCATCGGGTCGCGCCGGTCGGCCAGCCGGGTCGTGCCCGCGTGGTTGGCCTCGCCCCGGAAGTCGAACCTCCAGCGTCCGTGCGGCCAGATCGCGGAGGCGATGCCGACCGGGTCGCCGGTGAGGTCGAGGGCGCGTCCCTGCTCGACATGGAGTTCGACGAACGCACCGATGCGGCCGAGCCGTTCGGGGTCGGGGCCGAGGGAGTCGGGGTCGTACCCGGCCGCCTCCATGGCCTGGGGCAGGGTGACGCCGTCCCCGTCCCGGAGCCGGTGTGCCGCTTCGACGGTCAGCTGCCCGGCGGCGAGCCGGGAGCCCACGCAGGCGAGCCCGAAGCGGGCCCCCTCCTCGTCGCCGAAGTTGCTGATCGCCACCGGCCGGGCGAACTGCACGCCTCTGCCGCGGAGTTCGTCGAGCGCGGCGAAGGAGGAGACCACCCCGAGCGGACCGTCGAAGGCGCCGCCGTCCGGTACGGAGTCGAGATGCGATCCGGTGACGACGGCGTTCCCGGCGAGGGGGTCACCGAGCCAGGCCCACTGGTTGCCGTTGCGGTCGACCTCGTAGGTGAGCCCGCGCGCCTCGGCCTGCGCCCGGAACCAGGCGCGGCAGTCGGCGTCGGCGGCGGTCCAGGCGTAGCGGCGGTAGCCCCCGCTGTCCCGGTTCCGGCCGACCGGCAGCAGCTCGCGCCACATGTCCTGGAACGACGTCGCACCGGCCCCGCCCGCCGCCAGCGGCGCGGAGCCGCCGTCTCCCCTGTGGTTCACCGACCCGGTACCGCCCTCGCGGGTCACGGCCCCTCCGTCATGGGCACGCGCACGCCCTGGTCCGCGGCGACGGACTCCGCGAGGTCGTACCCGGCGTCGACGTGCCGGATGACCCCCATGCCCGGGTCATTGGTGAGCACTCGGCGGATCTTCTCGCCCGCCAGCCGCGTACCGTCGGCGACGGTCACCTGCCCGGCATGGATGGAGCGCCCCATGCCGACGCCGCCGCCGTGGTGGAGGGAGACCCAGGAGGCCCCCGACGCCACGTTGACCATGGCGTTCAGCAGCGGCCAGTCGGCGATCGCGTCGGAGCCGTCGAGCATGGCCTCGGTCTCCCGGTACGGGGAGGCCACGGAGCCGCAGTCCAGGTGGTCGCGTCCGATGGCGAGCGGGGCGGCCAGTTCACCGGAGGCCACCATGTCGTTGAACCGCTCGCCGGCCCGGTCGCGCTCGCCGTAGCCGAGCCAGCAGATCCGGGCGGGCAGTCCCTGGAAGTGGACCCGCTCGCCGGCCATCCTGATCCAGCGGTGCAGGGACTCGTTCTCGGGGAAGAGTTCGAGCATCGCCCGGTCGGTCCGGTGGATGTCGGACGCCTCCCCGGACAGCGCGGCCCAGCGGAACGGGCCCTTGCCCTCGCAGAAGAGCGGCCGGATGTACGCGGGGACGAACCCGGGGAAGTCGAAGGCCCGGTCGTAGCCCGCGAGCCGGGCCTCGCCGCGGATCGAGTTGCCGTAGTCGAAGACCTCGGCCCCGGCGTCCATGAAGCCGACCATCGCCTCGACGTGCCGGGCCATCGACTCCCGCGCACGCCGGGTGAAGTCGTCGGGCCGCCAGGCGGCGTACGAGGCCATGTCGTCGAAGTCGATGCCGACCGGCAGGTACGACAGGGGGTCGTGCGCGCTGGTCTGGTCGGTGACGATGTCGATCGGCGCACCCTCGGCGAGCATCCGCGGCAGCAGCTCGGCCGCGTTGCCCAGCAGGCCGATGGAGAGCGGCCTGCGGGCGTCCCGGGCCTCGGTGGCCAGCGTGAGCGCGTGCTCCAGGGAGTCGGCCCGCACGTCGAGGTAGCGGTGCTCGATCCGGCGCTCGATGGCGCGCGGATCGCAGTCGATGCAGATCGCGACCCCGTCGTTCATGGTCACGGCGAGCGGCTGGGCGCCGCCCATGCCGCCGAGTCCGGCGGTCAGGGTGATCGTGCCGGCCAGCGTCCCGCCGAATTTCTTGGCCGCGACGGCGGCGAACGTCTCGTAGGTGCCCTGCAGGATGCCCTGCGTACCGATGTAGATCCACGATCCGGCGGTCATCTGGCCGTACATGGTGAGCCCGAGTGCCTCCAGGCGGCGGAACTCCTCCCAGTTCGCCCAGTCGCCCACCAGGTTGGAGTTGGCGATCAGTACCCGCGGCGCCCACTCGTGCGTCTGCATGACGCCGACCGGGCGCCCGGACTGGACAAGCATCGTCTCGTCCTGCTTGAGCGTCCGCAGCGTGCGCACCATCGCGTCGAAGGAGCGCCAGTCACGGGCCGCCTTGCCGGTTCCTCCGTAGACGACGAGCTGGTCGGGATGCTCGGCGACCTCGGGGTCGAGGTTGTTCTGCAGCATGCGCAGGGCGGCCTCCTGCTGCCATCCCAGGGCGCTCAGTTCCGTACCGCGCGGAGCCCGTACGGGGCGGGGTCCTGACATGGCGATGCCTCCTCGCATCCTGTAACTCTTCTATTCACATCCTGAGGTTCTGAATACTCGTAGTCAACAGGAACGGTGCGGCCCGTGGGGTGAACGTGGTCGGCCAGGCCGGCCCAGGTACGCCCCCCTTCGGGCCTCTCCCCGCCCGCACCCTCCCGGCATCCCTCTCGCATGTACCGAAGGAAAATGCCAGAACTCCCACCTGGGACAGGCACGTTGCGTAACCTCTGTGTCGCAGTCGTACGTCTGTCGGAAGGGAATGCGTGTGCCCGGTATCGACGAGTGTCTGCTCGACGTCATGAGGCTGCCCGGCGCCCGCGGAGCCGCAGTGGTCGACTGGACGAGCGGCCTCGCCCTCGGCACCGTCGGCGAATCGCCCAACGGTGACCACGAGGCCACCGCGGCGGAGACGGCCGAGGTCGCACGGATGGCGGCCGAGCAGCCGGCCTTCGCGGCACAGGCCCCCGGGGCCGCCGGCCCCCTGCCGGACACGGCCGTGGCGGGTACGCCGCCCCCGGTCGAGGACGTCATCGTCACCACCCGTGCCGGGTACCACATCCTCCGCTTCGTCGAGACGGCCTTCGACAGCAGCGTCTTCCTCCACCTCTGGCTCGACCGCGCGGAAGGCAATCTCGCCCTCGCCCGATTACGCCTGGGCGAGTTGGCCGAGCGGATGGTCCTGTCATGAGTTCCGTCCCCTTACAGGTCACGTCCCTCTCCCCGATGCTGCAGCGCCTCGCCGCCGAACGAGCCACCGGCGCCCTGGTGCGCGACCGCGGCACCCTCTATCTCGCCGAGGGACAGGTGGTGCACGCCGAGAGCCCGGCGACGCCCGGCATCGACGTCCTGCTCACCACGGGCGGCACCCTGCACCGGGACGGCTGGTGGGAGGCGGTCGCCGCGGCAGGCACCGGGCAGCGGGTCGGCCGCTACCTGGTGGACAGCGGGCGCATACCCGGCGGGGCGCTGGAGCTGTGCCATCTGGGCGCGCTCTACGACGCGGCGTACTTCGCGCTCTCCCCCACCCGCACCCCGGCCCGCTTCCGCTACGGGGTCTCCCACTGGATCGGCCCGGTACGCCCCGTCGCCGTCGACGCCGTGCAGCGCGAGACGCTCCGGCGCCGGGAACTGCTGGAACGCATCTGGCCCGACGCGGTGACCGACAGCGCACCGCTCGTACGGACGGCCCATCGGGCCGACGCCTCCGTTCCGCCGGGCGGGCGCCGCGTGCTCGAACTCGTCGACGGGGTGCGTACCGCATCGGACATCGCCCAGGAGCTGGGCCGGCTGGCGTTCCACGTCCTGGTCGATCTGCGACGCCTGGCCGCGGCCGGACTGGTCCAAGCCGTCCGGGCATCGGCCGATGCGGCCGGTGCGGGCCGCATCTCGTTTCCCGAGGTCACGGCCGACCCCGACGTCGCGCTGCTGCGCCGGCTCCGAGACGCATTGGAGGCCCTGTGATTCGCGCGCTCAGACAGCGTGCCGGGAGGAGACAGCTGATGGTGCCCGAGGTCGCGGTGCAGGACGTCCTGGACGAACTCCAGCGGTTACGGGCCCGGGTTCCGCTCCTGTCCGGCGCCGTGGCGGCCAGCACCGACGGCCTCGTCCTGGCCCATGACGCCCCGGGCCTGGAGGCCGAGGGCATCGCCGCGCTGACCGCGGCCGGGCTCGGCGTCGCGCTCCGGATGGCGGAGGCGACGGGCCGGGGCGGCTTCCGTGAACTTCTCGTGCGGGGCGAGAGCGGCTACCTCGCGACGTACGCGGCCGGTTCCTCGGCCGTCCTGACGTTGCTGGCCGAGGACCGGATCAATGTCGGCAGGCTCCATCTGGAGGGCCGCCGGGCGGGGGCCAGGATCGGCGAACTGGTCGACACCGCGCTGGAACGCGCCGTGCACTCCGCACCCCCGAGCAGCGCCCCGGAGCGGCGCCCGGCACAGCCGGGCCCGCTGCCGCACCGCACCTGACCTCCCATGCCCCGGAGAAAACCCAAGGATCCGGCCGTCCCGGCCGGCCACGAAAGGAAACGAGCACTCATGGCGAACACCGAAGCGTCATTGAAGGAAGCGATGACGTCCATCGAGGGCACCCTCGGTGTCGCCCTCGTCGACTACACCAGCGGAATGGCGCTGGGCACGCTCGGCGGCGGCAAGGACTTCAACCTGGAGGTCGCGGCGGCGGGCAACACCGATGTCGTCCGCGCCAAGCTCCGCACGATGGAGCACCTCGGCCTCCAGGACGAGATCGAGGACATCCTGATCACGCTGGGCAGCCAGTACCACCTGATCCGGCTGCTCAAGGCGCGCGGGAACACCGGGCTCTTCCTCTACCTGGTGCTGGACGGCCGCCGCGCCAACCTGGCGATGGCCCGCCACCAGCTGAAGCGCATCGAGGCCGAGCTGGAGGTCTGACCCGGCGGCCTCAGTGCCGACGGCCTCAGTGCCGGCGCCGCGCCCCGCCGGGCGCGGCGTCGCCCGCCATCGGGCCGGTCTTCCGGTAGCCCTTCACCTGCTTGCCGGCGGGCCGTCCTCGCTCCACCCAGTCGGTCCGCACCCAGTACAGGACGTCGTCCCGCTGCTCGCGACGCCCGATCCGGACGGCCTTGATCCAGAGCCCGGCCCCGGCCCCGGCGAGGACCAGTCCCCCGGCCGCGGGCAGCAGGAACGCGCTCGCCACCGCCACGAGGAACGCGCCGAGCAGCCACCACCGGTGCCCGCGCCGCCAGGCGCGTATGGTCACGTCCCGGTCCTGAAGGAAGTCGGACCGGCCGGCCCGGGCGGCCCCCGTGGCCAGCTCCGCGTACCGCCGGCCGCGGACGAGCGCCACCAGGGCTGCGGTGATCAGGAACAGTGCGGCTCCGGCCAGCAGCCCGATCCGGCGTCCGGTGAGCCCCGGGACCAGCGCGCCGATCGCCGCCGCGATCAGCCCCGGCCACCACAGCGGTGCGGCTCCTGCCCGTACGACCACGGCCACCCTGGCCAGCGACTGCGCTCCGCGCCCCACGTCCGTGCCCCTCTCGGCAGCTCCCTCTGTCTTCTTCCCGGGCGGACAGTAGCGGCCGCGGATGAGCAACGTCTGAGAATCACGGAGACCGCCGGGGCAGCCCACGCCGAGCACCGGGGCGCGAACCCGGCACCGGGCACCTGGTCACTCCACGAACAGGCCGCGGGCCGCCGCACTCGCGTCGAAGTCCTCCAGCCGCGCCTGCGCTTCGGGCAGGTCGTCGCACATCGTCTCCAGCAGCACCCGCCCCAGCAGCATGGGAGCGCACGCCGTGTCGAAGGCGAGCCCGGTGCCGACGGCGGCAGGGATCAGCAGATCGCTGCACTTGGCCACGGGCGCGAAAGCGGAGTCGGCCACCGACACGACGGTCAGCCCGAGCTCCTGCGCATGCGCGAGGGCGTCCACGACCTCCTTCGGGTGGCGGGGCAGTGCGAAGCAGATCAGGGCCGTGGCGCCGGCCCGCCGCACGGCGTCGAGCCGGTCGTACAGCATGGTCCCGCCCTCGTCGAGCACCCGCACATCCGGATGGACCTTGGCCGCGAAGTACCCGAATCCGCGGGCCTGCGAGGAGGCGGCCCGCAGCCCGAGCACCGGCAGCGGCCGCGAGGCCGCCAGCAGCCGGCCCGCCCGCTCGACCGGACCGGGGTCGGCGAGCAGTTCGGCCAGGTGCCGCAGGTTCTCCATCTCGGCCAGCACGGCCTGCTGGTACTCGTTGTACGCCTCGCCGCCGTCCGGGGCCGGGGACTGCTCGGCGGGGGCGACCTCCCGCAGATGTCTGCGGAGCGCCGGATAGCCGTCGAAGCCGAGCGCCACGGCGAACCGCGTGACGGACGGCTGGCTCACCCCGGCAAGCTCGGCCAGTTCCACACTCGACAGGAACGGGACCTCCCCGGCCCGGCGCACCATCGAGTGGGCGATGCGCCGCTGAGTGGGTGTGAGCCGGCGCCCCTCGAAGAGCTGCTGCAACCGCGCGGCCGGGCTGCTCCCGCTCATGCTGTCCCCTCGGTAGATCCGTCGCGCCAGGTCCGGCGCCGACACTCATCCATTCAGCCAGCAAGCCGCCTGCATGTCCATATGCAGTGGCGCTGACCGGCCGGCCACGGCGGCGGGTGGTGCCGAGGGGGACGCGAACACGGGGGCTACCACCACTGTGCGGGACGCCTTTGGCGCCTAGCGTGGATTCATGAATACCCGCGACTCCGAGCTCAAGAAGGAGCTCGACGCCACCCTGCACGCCCGTAGTGAGCTGGGTCCGGACTACGAGGCCGCACTCGTCGAGTCGTTCCTGGAGAAGGTCGAGCAGCGTCTCGACGCCACACTCGACCGCCGGGTGCGACGTCACCTCGCCGAGCAGCAGGTGCGCATCGCCAGAGGGGCGTCCTCCTCGCATCCCCTGGCCGGCTTCGGCGAGCGCTACGGCTTCGGGATCATCTCCCTGGTCCTGGCCGTCCCGCTGTCGGCGATCGGCGCGGATGCCGCCGGCACCAAGGGGCTGGTCATCTCCTGGCTCGGGATCGTCGCCGTCAACGCGGTGCACAGCGCCCGCCGGCTGCCCGGGTTCCTGCGCCGTACCGAACGCCCGGGGCCCGACTGGGACGACTGACGGCCGAGCCACCGGCCTCCGCGCCGTCGCACAAGAGGGGTCGCGCAAGAGGTATTGCGCGGGGACCGCCGCACCCCCGGTTTCCCAGGGGGCGGGACGACGGCGGTCCCCGCGAGGGACACGGGTCCGGGTCAGGGCCGGTCACCGTGTCCGGGCGACGATGGAGGTCCGGGAGCCGCTCCGTAGTCCGTGTCGCCGTACCGGGTGTCGACTGGTTTCCCTGCCGACGCCCATCAATCTGCCGTAGTCGTGTTAAGCCGGTGCTGCGCACACGTGTCGCGCTCGTACCGTTTTCGCGAAGCCCGGCCTCACGACGGCCGCGTTACGGCTTGCCGGTCGCCGCGTCCTTGGCAAGGAAGGCCAGCAGGTCCTGCCTGCTGACGACGCCCTTCGGCTTGCCCTCCACCAGCACGATCGCCGCGTCCGCCGCGTTCGTGCCGCCGAGCACCGCCATCAGGTCCTCGACCGGTTCACCGGATCCGACCTGCGGGAGCGGCGGCGACATGTGCTTCTCCAGCGGGTCGGAGAGCGAGGCGCGCTGGGCGAACAGGGCGTTCAGCAGCTCCCGCTCCACCACCGAACCGACGACCTCGGCGGCCATCACGTCCGGGTGTCCCGCACCCGGCTTCACGATCGGCATCTGCGAGACGCCGTACTCGCGCAGGACGTCGATCGCCTCGCCGACGGTCTCCTCGGGGTGCATGTGGACGAGCGTGGGGATCGGGCCGTCCTTGTGGGCGAGCACGTCACCGACGCGCGCCGAGGGGCCGGTGTCCTCCAGGAAGCCGTAGTCGGCCATCCACTCGTCGTTGAAGATCTTGCTGAGGTAACCGCGGCCGCTGTCGGGCAGCAGCACGACCACCACGTCGTCCGGGCCCAGCCGCTTCGCGACCTCCAGCGCGGCGACGACCGCCATTCCGCAGGAACCGCCGACCAGCAGCCCCTCCTCCTTGGCGAGGCGGCGGGTCATCTGGAAGGAGTCCTTGTCGGACACGGCGACGATCTCGTCGGTGACCGTACGGTCGTAAGCGCTCGGCCAGAAGTCCTCGCCCACGCCTTCGACGAGGTACGGGCGGCCCGAGCCGCCGGAGTAGACCGAGCCCTCCGGGTCCGCGCCGACGACCTTGACCGAGCCGCCGCTGACGTCCTTCAGATAGCGGCCGGTGCCGCTGATCGTGCCGCCGGTGCCGACGCCCGCGACGAAATGGGTGATCTTCCCCTCCGTCTGCTGCCACAGCTCCGGACCGGTGGTCTCGTAGTGGGAACGCGGGTTGTTCGGGTTGGAGTACTGGTCGGGCTTCCAGGCTCCCGGTGTCTCACGGACCAGCCGGTCGGAGACGTTGTAGTACGAGTCGGGGTGTTCGGGGTCGACGGCCGTCGGGCAGACGACGACCTCGGCACCGTAGGCGCGCAGCACATTGATCTTGTCGGTGGACACCTTGTCCGGGCAGACGAAGATGCACTTGTATCCCTTCTGCTGGGCGACGATCGCGAGGCCGACGCCCGTGTTGCCGCTGGTCGGCTCGACGATGGTGCCGCCGGGCTGCAACTCGCCGCTCTGTTCGGCGGCCTCGATCATGCGCAGGGCGATGCGGTCCTTGACCGAACCACCGGGATTGAAGTACTCGACCTTGGCCAGGACCGTCGCCTGGATGCCGGCCGTCACACTACGCAGCCTCACCAGCGGGGTATTGCCTACGAGACTGATCAACGAATCGTGGATTTGCACCGTGTACTCCGGGGTCTCCGAGATAGTGCGGCAAGGGTATGCGGACAGGCGGGGGTTCGGGCGAAGCAAGGGGGCGAAGCGATTGAGGGACGGCCGCTGCGGGGCAGTTAGCTGAGAGAAGGGCGGTACGGCAACGAGGAGGTGGACCGGAC
Organism: Streptomyces sp. NPDC052052; assembly: GCF_040680455.1. NCBI lineage: Bacteria > Bacillati > Actinomycetota > Actinomycetes > Kitasatosporales > Streptomycetaceae > Streptomyces > Streptomyces sp. NPDC052052. The sequence continues at coordinate 72,897 of NZ_JBFAWU010000010.1, forward strand.
TGTGTCGAGGGCGAGGGTGGCACGGAGGATCGCAGCGGGTGCGGCCTACGGCGGCGGCAGCATCGGGCTGCTGGGCGCGGCGACGGTCGGCATCCTGCTGGCGGAGGTCCAGCTGGCGAAACGGCATGTGGGCGGCGGTGTCGCACCGGTTCCGCCGAGCGCCGACGGGCGGTACGGGGTGGCGTTCACCGGTCCCTCGGAACCCCTGCGGCTGGGCTTGCTGGGTGACTCGACGGCGGCCGGGCAGGGGGTGCGCCGGTCCGGGCAGACACCGGGGGCGCTGCTCGCCTCGGGGCTCGCGGCGGTGTCGGAGCAGCCGGTGGATCTGCGCAATGTGGCACAGCCGGGCGCCCGGTCGGACGACCTGGAACGACAGGTCTCGCTGCTGCTCGCCGACACGTCCCGCACGCCGGACGTCTGCGTGATCATGATCGGGGCGAACGACGTGACGCACCGGATCCCCGCCACCCAGTCGGTGCGCTGTCTGACCACCGCCGTGCGCAGGCTGCGTACGGCGGGTGCGGAGGTGGTGGTCGGCACGTGCCCGGATCTCGGCACCATCGAGCCGGTGTACCAGCCGTTGCGCTGGCTGGCCCGGCGGGCGAGCCGGCAGCTGGCGGCGGCCCAGACGATCGGTTCGGTGGAGCAGGGCGGGCGCACGGTGTCGCTGGGAGACCTGCTGGGTCCGGAGTTCGAGGCGAATCCGCGGGAGTTGTTCGGCCCCGACAACTACCACCCTTCGGCGGAGGGGTACGCCACAGCGGCGATGGCGGTCCTGCCCACGCTCTGTGCGGTGCTGGGGCTGTGGCCGGAATCCGACCGGCTGGACGGGGCACGGCGCGAGGACATGCTGCCGGTGGCCGAGGCGGCCTCCCAGGCGGCCGGCGAGGCCGGTACGGAGGTCACCGGGGCACGGGCGCCCTGGGCTCTGCTCAAGCACCGCCGGCGGCGGCGGCTGCCCGCGGCCACGGAGCCCCGTCCGCACCCGGTGACGGAGGAGGAGACACCCACGGAGCCCACGGCGCCCACGGAGCCCTCGGCGCCCACGGGGACGCAGGAGGAGTCCCCCTCGCCGGGGGCCCCTGGGGAGGCGGCCCCGCCGCAGCTCGGACGGACGGCCCCGGAGGCGCGGGAGGAGGCGCGCGGCAAGCCGTACCACGATCCGTACGGGCACAGCCGGGCAGAGACACAGGGCGCGGCAGAGGGAGATCCGCACGACCTGCGCGCCAACTGATCAACTGAGCGGGCGCTTAGAAAAGAGGTCGGCGTCACACAGGCTGTCCGGTGACCCAGCCCTTACGTCCGGGTAACTTCCCTTGAGTACCTGCCAGAATCCCGTTTCCAGCCCTCATGGAGCCGCGTGATGCCCGAAGCCGTGATCGTCTCTGCTGCCCGTTCCCCCATCGGCCGGGCCTTCAAGGGTTCGCTGAAGGACCTGCGTGCGGACGACCTGACCGCCACGATCGTCCAGGCCGCACTGGCGAAGGTGCCCGAGCTGGATCCGAAGGACATCGACGACCTGATGCTCGGCTGCGGCCTCCCGGGTGGCGAGCAGGGCAACAACCTGGGCCGCATCGTCGCCGTACAGATGGGCATGGACCACCTTCCCGGCTGCACGATCACCCGCTACTGCTCGTCCTCCCTCCAGACCAGCCGGATGGCGCTGCACGCCATCAAGGCGGGCGAGGGCGACGTCTTCATCTCGGCCGGTGTCGAGATGGTGTCCCGTTTCACGAAGGGCAACTCCGACAGCCTGCCGGACACGCGCAACCCGCTGTTCGCCGACGCCGAGGCCCGCACGGCGGCCCGTGCGGAGCAGGGCGGCGAGGGCTGGCACGACCCGCGCGAGGACGGCCTGGTCCCGGACGCCTACATCGCGATGGGGCAGACCGCGGAGAACCTGGCCCGGTTCAAGGGCGTCACCCGTGAGGACATGGACGAGTTCGGGGTCCGCTCGCAGAACCTCGCCGAGGAAGCCATCAAGAACGGGTTCTGGGAGCGCGAGATCACCCCGGTCACCACACCGGACGGCACGGTCGTCTCGAAGGACGACGGTCCGCGCGCGGGCGTCACCCTGGAGGGCGTGCAGGGCCTGAAGCCGGTCTTCCGCCCCGACGGCCTGGTCACCGCGGGCAACTGCTGCCCGCTCAACGACGGCGCCGCCGCGCTCGTGATCATGTCGGACACCAAGGCGCGCGAGCTGGGCCTGACCCCGCTGGCCCGGATCGTCTCGACGGGCGTCTCCGGCCTCTCCCCCGAGATCATGGGATACGGACCGGTGGAGGCCAGCAAGCAGGCGCTGAAGCGGGCCGGGCTGACCATCGACGACATCGACCTGGCCGAGATCAACGAGGCGTTCGCCGCCCAGGTGATCCCCTCCTACCGCGACCTCGGCCTGCCGCTGGAGAAGGTCAACGTCAACGGCGGTGCCATCGCCGTGGGCCACCCCTTCGGCATGACCGGCGCCCGGATCACCACCACGCTGATCAACAGCCTCCAGTTCCACGACAAGCAGTTCGGCCTGGAGACCATGTGCGTGGGCGGCGGCCAGGGAATGGCGATGGTCATCGAGCGGCTGAGCTGAGCTGGGCTGAAGCGGAGCTGAGCCGAAGCTGATCTGAGGCCGGGCCGAGCTGAGCCGAAGCGGAAGCTGGCCGGTTCTGAGCCCCCAATCGTGACCGAATCTCCCCCAGGATGTGATGTATCTCCTGGGGGAGAGCCATTTCCGCAGGTCACACGCATATTGGGGCTAAAACCCGGGCCCAAAGACCTGTCCAATTCGTGACGTAATGCACTGACACCGGGCACGGGGAGAGGAGAAGCTGAGGTAGGAAGTCGGGGAATCTATCGGAATCGGGAGTATGTCAGTGAGCGCCTTGCCTTTTGCCCTGATGCTGACCACCGCTGCTGCCACGGCCGTCGGTGCCGCGGCTCTGCACGCTGCTCATGGGCTGCGCAAGCAGATCACGGCCCTTCGGACGGAGCTGGCCGCAGCCCACGTCCAGGGTGTTTCCGTACCCGCGCAGAGCCGGCACGACCGTACCCCTGCCACCGAAATACGCGCCGCCGTGGCCGAGGCACTTGCCGAGGAGCGGGAGCGCGAGCTCGCCGAAGCCCGTGCCTTCTGGGCCGCCCAGGAAGCGCGGGATGCCGCCGATGCCCCGTCCCTGCTCGGCGGCCTGACCGGGATCAGCGAGGACGGGCCGTTCTTCGTCCCGCGCCAGGCCGACTTCGCGGGCCTGGAGGCGACGGACCTGGACGCCCCCGAGGCGCTCGAAGAGCTGACCGAGCTGGCGGACATGACCGAGCTGCCCGAGGCGGCGGAGTTCGCCGAGGACTCCCCCGAGCTGGCTGCGGCCCGTCGCCGCCACCCGTCGCACCCCGACTTCGTCCCGGTGCAGACCTCGGTCGTCACCGACCACGAGCGCACCGTGAACCGCCTCGAAGAGCTCGCCGAAAGCCGCACGGAACTCGCCGATGTACGCCCCGGCCCGCTCGGCACCCTCGACGTCTACGTCTTCGCCGACGGCACCACGCTCTGTATGACCCCCGGCCACCGCGAGACGGCCGAGCGCCTCGCCGAGTCGCTGCTCGCGGGTGAGCACCCGGTCCTGCTCGGCGGTTCGGGCATCTCCGGCGCGTACGCCCTGACCTTCTCCTGCGGCGAGGAGAACGTCTACATCCTCGCCGACCGCGTCATCGCCTCGTTCTGACCCGGGGGCGTTCGGGCGAGACGGCTCCCACCGGCCGCAGTTCCACAGCACCCGCCCCCGGTCCCGGTCCGACCGCCCAACCGCAGCTACGCGAATGCCCGCGCTGCGGCTTCCTCCACGAATCGCACGGCCTCGTCCAGCTCCGCCGACGAGGCCGTTTCCAATGCCACCGCCAGGTCGCGACCGGCCACCGCGAGCTGGTCGCCGATGGCGAAGAGGCCGGCGTCCGGCATCACCCGCGGCTCCCGCTCCGGCGCCTCGATGCGCTGGGCCCGCAGCGCCAGTTCTCGGGCCGCGGCCAGCCCTTCCGCAGCCGCTCCCCGCTGCAGACGGCTCTGCGGGGCGGCGCGCAGCCGGTCGGCGAATCGGTCCACGGCGGTGATCAGAGGGGTCGTATCGAGCACAGCGTGACCTTACGCCCCCGGTACGGTCACCGAGGGATCGAGACCTCCGGCCCGGCTCCGCACGGAGCGGGCCCGCCCTCATCGGGCATCGGGCACCCGCCCACATATCCGCCCGCCCCTGAGCAGGCCCCCGAGTACGCCTCTCTCCGTGCCGCGCGAAGCGCACCCTGGCCAGGAGCCCCTGGGTGCGCCGAAACGGGCTCGGCCCGCAGGCGCTGTGCCTGCGGGCCGAGTCCGTTTTCGTTTGGTGCGTGTGTCAGTCGTCGCCGCTGAGGATGGAGAGCAGACGCAGCATCTCCAGGTAGATCCACACGAGGGTCATGGTGAGGCCGAAGGCCGCCAGCCAGGACTCCTCGCGCGGCGCGCCGAACGCGATGCCGTCCTCGACCTGCTTGAAGTCCAGGGCCAGGAAGCACGCGCCGAGAATGATCCCGATGATGCCGAAGAGGATGCCGAGGCCGCCGCTGCGGAAGCCGAGGCCGTCGCCGCCGCCGAAGACGGCGAACAGCAGGTTGACCACCATCAGGAGCATGAAGCCCATGGCGGCGGCCATCACGAAGCCGTAGAAGCGGCGGGTGACGCGGATCCAGCGCATCTTGTACGCGAGAAGCACACCGGCGAAGACACACATGGTGCCCATCACCGCCTGCATCACGACGCCCGGCCCGATGTATGTGCTGACGGTGCTGGAGATCACTCCGAGGAAGACACCCTCGAAGGCCGCGTACGCGACGATCAGCGCAGGAACGGGCTTGCGCTTGAAGGACTGGACGAGCGACAGGACGAACGCCACCAGGGCGGCGCCGATCGCGATGCCGTAGGACTTGCCGAGGTTGGCCTCGTCGACCGGGAGCAGGGCCCAGGCGAGGGCCGCACCCAGCACCACGGTGCCGAGCGTGATCGCGGTACGCGTGACGACGTCGTCGATCGTCATCGCGCCGGTGCGCGCGGGCGCCTGCGGAGCGCCGTACGGGGCATCCTGCTGGGCGTAGGGGTTGGTCGCGTACGGGTTGGCGGCGGTGCCCTGTGCGTACGGGTTGGCGCCCGCGACGGGGGCCCCGGCCTGCGGCGCCGCGTTGAAGCCCGCGTATCCGTTGTCGCGGCTGAAGCCCCGTCGCGAGAAGACCGGGTTGCTGCTCCTCATCTCACTCCTCCATGGCCACCCTGCGCGGCCTTCCCACAAGAGTAATGGGTAGGCAAAAGAATCAGGCTAGTGCTTGGGGAGGATCTTTTCGTACACCTCCGCGCCGAAACCGGCATTCGGCCGGGACGGGTCCGCTCACCGGCCGCCGAGAAGCCGTATCGGGTCGGCCGGTCGCCGGCCGGTCGCCACTCAGCCGTCACTCGGCCGGCCGTCACTCAGCCGGCCGTCACTCAGCCGGTCGTCACCCACGCGGGCGTACGTCCCGGGCGCGGGCCCGGCGGAGAGGCCGCGGTCGCCGGGGGAGCCCGGGGACACCCTCACCCGCCGCAGCGCGTGCACCTCCCGCCCTCCGCCCCGAGCGGGACGTTCATACACGCCCTCCGCCGGTACGGCGATGCAGCCCTGTCCCTTGGTGCGGTCGGCGGCGCGTTCCGTCCGGCATCCTCAACGGCCGCCTCGCAGTCTCGGTCTGACGTGCTGTCATGTCACGCGTGTTCCGGTCATCCACGCCGACCGGACCGTGCACGCGAGGTGGTGCCCGGAACCGGACTCGAACCGGTACGCCCCCGAGGGGCAGCGAGGTTTAAGCTCGCCGTGTCTGCTTTCCACCATCCGGGCCAGGAACGCGGCTCTGCGTTGGCACATGACCCTATCCGGGGGCTTCCCCCGATCATCCGGGCAGTGGCGCGATGTTGTCTTATTTTATTGACTGTTTGAGGGTTCGTCAGCAGTGAGTGAGGACATCGTCACACGCCTGGGCGTGGTAGCGGACATGACGGCCTGTCACCCGAATTGACGTAAAGTCGCCGCAGCGGAGCGGTGCACCCGCCAGGCACGCGCTCGGGTCCGCCAGACATGCACCACCCTTGCGGGCAACAGCGTTGTTGACGTACCGCACACCGCGGACGCACCCCGGGACTCCGAGTCCGCGCACACCGCCCCTGGTGACCTGCGGCACGGCCCTCTCCGCAGGCGGCAGCGTGATGATCATCTCGTCCACCTCGACCGCCACCGCCCAGTCGGCCGAGGCCGGTACCCGCGGCGCACAGCAGCAGGTACCGGCCTCGGCCCGGCCGGGCGCCGGTGTCCCCCGCCGCCCGGTTCGTGCCGAACGCTGTCAGCCGGTCGCCGACGCCGTCCAGTCGCGGGCTCGCAGCGGCATGCGGGAGGCCCCGCCCTTCGCCGGGCGCACCGCGAGGATCTGGTTGACACCGATCTTGTTGCGCTCGAAGGAGAGGGCGGACGCGGCCATGTAGAGGCGCCAGACCCTGGCCCGTCCCGGCGAGGCCATCCGGACCGCGCGGTCCCAGCCCTTCTCCAGGTTGGCGACCCATTCGCGCAGGGTCAGCGCGTAGTGTTCGCGGATCGACTCGACATCACGGGTCTCGAAGCCCGCGTCTTCGAGGATGGTGATGGTCCGCCCCACGGGCGCCAGTTCGCCGTCCGGGAAGACGTAGGCGTCGATGAACGCGTCCACGCGATAGGCGGACTCGTCCTTCTCGGGACGGCGGGCGATCTGGTGGTTGAGCAGCCGGCCGCCGGGTTCGAGAAGCGCGTAGAGGTCGTCGGCGTACTCACGGAAGCGGACCGAGCCGACATGCTCGGCCATGCCGATGGAGGAAATGGCGTCGTACGGGCCGTCACCGACGTCCCGGTAGTCCTGGACCCGGATCTCGACCCGGTCGGTCAGGCCCTCTTCCGCGACGCGTTTCCTGGCATGGACGGCCTGTTCGACGGAGAGGGTCACTCCGGTGACCCGGGCGCCGTACTCGCGGGCCGCGTGGATGGCCATGGAGCCCCAGCCGCAGCCGACGTCGAGGAGACGGTCTCCCGGCTTCAGGGCGAGCTTGCGGCAGACCAGGTCGAGCTTGTCGCGCTGGGCGTCCTCCAGGCTCTGACCGTCCTTCCAGTAGGCGCAGGAGTAGACCATGGACGGGCCGAGGACCAGTGCGTAGAAGTCGTTGCCCACGTCGTAGTGGTGGCTGATGGCTTCCTTGTCGCGGCGCCTGGTGTGGAGGGCACCGGTGCGGCGGGGCACCTCCTCGGGCGGTGGGGACGGCGGGAGCCAGGGGCCCGCGAGCTGCAACAGTCCTTTGGCGAAGGCCCGCACCTTCGGGTCGCGGACCGGATGGATGCCGGCCCCGGCCTTCGCGCCACGGTCCCAGATGAGCGAGGCCAGCAGGTCCAGGGCCTCGTACAGGTCGCCCTCGATGTCGAGATCGCCCGCCACCCAGGCACGGGCCAGGCCCAGTTCGCCCGGCTTCCAGAGCAGTCGGCGCAGTGCGCGACGGTTGCGGACGATCAGAACGGGGGCACCGGGCGGTCCGGATTCGCTGCCGTCCCAGGCCCGGATACGGACCGGCAGCTTCTCTTCCAGCAGTTCCTCGGCAAGAGCGGTCAGCCGCAATGCGGCGTCAGCCATGGCGCACACCTCCGTGATGGTGTTCCCAATGTGCCCAAACGTGCTCGAACATGCCTGCAACCACGCCGGGCACCCGTGGTGTCACGACGAGTTGCATCCGTGTCAACAGTCTGCGCCGAGTGCGGCATCCCGTTACCGCGCAACGGAACGGCAAAATACTTGTACGCCACATGCACCAACGGACGCCTCACCCGGGGCACTTGGCGTCACGGCCGGGCCATGCGCCCCGGCCGGGCGAGACCCGGACACGCCGAAGGGGCCGTCCGCACCACGGATGGCGGACAGCCCCTTCGGGGTTGTGCAGGTGCCGCGCGGGTGAGTGGGACCCGCGGGCGGGCTAGGAGGCCTTGGCCTTCTCGCCCTCGGCCTTGGCGGCGGCCGGTGCCGGCGCAGGCTTGGCGGCCTCGTAGAACTCCTCGCGCGGCGTCTCCATGGCGCCGAGCGAGACGACCTCGCGCTTGAGGAACATCGCAAGGGTCCAGTCGGCGAAGATCCGGATCTTGCGGTTCCAGGTCGGCATCGCCAGACCGTGGTAGCCACGGTGCATGTACCAGGCGAGACGGCCCTTGAGCTTGATCTTCATCTTGCCCATGACGATCATCGCAACGCCCTTGTGCAGCCCCAGACCGGCGACGGCACCCTTGTTGGCGTGGCTGTATTCCTTCTGCGGGAAGCCGCGCATCCCGGAGATGACGTTGTCGCCGAGGACCTTGGCCTGACGCAGTGCGTGCTGGGCGTTCGGCGGGCACCAGGCGTTCGGGTTGCCGGCCCTGCGGCCGATCATGTCCGGGACCTGGGCGTTGTCGCCGGCGGCCCAGATGTAGTCGGTGCCCTGCACCTGGAGCTTCTCGGAGGTGTCCACGTGACCGCGCGGACCGAGCGGCAGGCCGAAGCGGGCCAGCGCCGGGTTCGGCTTCACGCCGGCCGTCCACACGATGGTGTCGGAGTCGACCTCGAGGCCGTTCTTCAGGACGACGTGACCGTCGACGCAGGAGTCCATGGAGGTCGAGAGGAAGACCTCGACGCCACGGGACTCCAGGTGCTCCCGGCCCCAGGTGCCCAGCTTCGGGCCGACCTCGGGAAGGATCTTGTCGGCGGCGTCGACGAGGATGAAGCGCATGTCCTCGCGCTTCACGTTCGTGTAGTACTTCGCCGCGTCGCGGGCCATGTCCTCGACCTCGCCGATGGTCTCCGCACCGGCGAACCCGCCGCCCACGAAGACGAACGTCAACGCCCGGCGGCGGACGTCCTCATCGGTCGTCGAGTCGGCCTTGTCCAGCTGCTCGAGGACGTGGTTGCGCAGGCCGATGGCCTCCTCGATGCCCTTCATGCCGATGCCCTGTTCGGCCAGGCCGGGGATCGGGAAGGTGCGGGAGACGGCGCCCATCGCGATGACCAGGTAGTCGAAGGGCAGCTCGTAGGACTCGCCGACGAGCGGCGCGACCGTGGCGACCTTGCGGTCCTGATCGATGGTCGTGACGCGGCCGGTGAGAACCTCGGCCTTCGGCAGGACGCGTCGCAGCGGGACGACGACATGCCGAGGCGAGATGCTGCCGGCAGCAGCTTCGGGAAGGAACGGTTGGTACGTCATGTACGAGCGCGGGTCCACGACCGTGACGGTCGCCTCCCCGTAGCGCATCTTCTTCAGAATGCGTCGAGCTGCGTACAGGCCTACGTACCCACCGCCTACTACGAGGATCCTGGGACGCTCCGTGGTGCTCATGGCATCGAGTATCCACCCCACTCAGGGGGCACGCTCGTGCGCCCCTTCACAAGGTATGACGGGCCCTCTGCTACACTGCGCGGCCCACGTGACCCAGGTCATGGTGCCGAAAGGAACCACCGACCGGGTCGCACACGTTATTCACCGCCTGTGAGCTGCTCCTTGAGCCTCCGGGACGGGTGGACCACCGCCCCGGTTCATCCACCGGCAACGCGCCCGGAACGGTCCCGTATTGGCACCTGACACCCCCTCGGACGGCCCTGGACACCCGTTCGGACCAGAACCACCCCCCTCAGGGCCGAAATCCTTGTGAAGAAGTTCACGAACTTCGTCGCGCCATGGCGCGCACGGAACCCCCCGGGCGGCCCACGAAGGCTCAGAAGTGCAGGCCACCGAGCGTATGAGCACCTCTCGGACGGGTGGGCGGCTGAGCCTCCGCCGCCCTCTGCGACGCCGGGCCGCACCGCCGTCGGTCAACCGCGTGAAGCCCCGGTTCCACCGCTCAACCGGACTCAGGCACCAACGCCCGCGCGATTGCGTCGAGCATCGCTCACGAACGCAACTCCCGAACCGGACACGTGTACACGTTAGCGCGTACACTGATCTCATGACTGAGAACAGCGTGACCGTACGGGAAGCCCGCGCGCACCTCGCCGACCACATCAACCGGGCCGAGGAAGGCGTTCCGACCGTCATTACGCGCAACGGTGCTCCGGTGGCAGCCGTGGTCCCGATCGCGGACTTCGAAGCGCTGGAGGAAGCGGCCGACGTCATGCTGGCGCGCGAAGCCGAAGCGGTCCTGGCCGAGGGTGGTCCCACCGTGACGATGGCGGAACTGCTGGCGGACCTGTTCACCGAGCGGGACGGCGAGGCGGCGTGAAGTACGCCTTCCGGTTCACCACGGCGGCGCAGCGGCAGCTCCGGGCCATCAGCCGGCCCGACGCCATGCGCATCCTGACCGCGCTGACCGCGCTCGGTGACGACCCGTACCGCGAGGACGCCGACGTCAAGAAGCTCACCGGCCCGTCCGGGCTCTACCGGCTCCGGGTCGGAAGCTACCGAGTCGCCTACCAGGTCAACGAGGGTGAACTCGTCGTTCTCGTCGTCAAGGTGGGCGACCGGCGGGACGTGTACCGCAGCCTGTAGGCGGTCAGGCCAGCGACCAGGCGATCCCGTCGAGGATGTCGTGCTCGCTGACGACGACCTCCGCGGCCCCGGTCCGCCGCATCACGGCGAGCAGGATCAGCGCCCCGGAGGTGATCACGTCGACCCGTCCCGGATGCATCGCCCCGATCGCGGCACGTTCGGCGTGCGTGGAGGCGAGGAGCCGTTCGGTGATCCCCTCGACCTGTTCCAGGGAGATCCGGGAGTGGTGGATCGCCGCGGAGTCGTACGCGTCGAGCCCCAGGGCGATCGCGGCGACCGTGGTGACCGTCCCGGCGAGGCCGACGAGGGTGGCGGCGCCGGTGAGCGGGACGGTCTCCTCGGCGAGGTCGAGGGCGGCGTCGATGTCGGCGCGGATCGCGGCGATCCGGCCGGGCGTCGGCGGGTCGCTCACGACACCGTCGTGCACGAGGTGACGCTCGGTCATCCGCACGCAGCCGATGTCCACGGAGCGCGCGGCCCGCACCTGGTCGTCGCCGACGACGAACTCGGTGGAGCCGCCGCCGATGTCCACGACGAGATACGGCTTCGCGAGGTGGTCGCGGCCAGCGAGCTCCTTGGTGGCACCGGCGAAGGAGAACTCCGCCTCCTGGTCGCCGCTGATCACCTCGGGCTCGACGCCCAGGATGTCCACCACGCCGCGGACGAACTCGTCCCGGTTCTCCGCGTCCCGCGAGGCGGAGGTGGCGACGAAGCGTATCTTCCGCGCCCCGTGCTCCTCGATCGCCTCCGCGTACCGGCGGCAGGCGGCGAACGTCCGCTCCAGGGCCTCGGGCGCGAGCCGGCCGGTGCGGTCCACCCCCTGGCCGAGACGGACGATCTCCATCCGGCGGTCGAGCTCGACGAGCTCGCCGGTGGTCGGGTCCGCGTCGGCGACGAGCAGACGGATGGAGTTGGTACCGCAGTCGATGGCGGCCACGCGAGTCATGCATGCTCCTGTGGAATCAAGCCCCTCCGGTGTACGGGGAGCAGGGGGGCCGGGCAGGCCCCGGGGACGGTCAGGCCTCGTCGTCCGCGTCCGCGGGCGGACAGGGCGTCACGCACGGCCCCTTGAGCCACCACTCCGGCAGCATCGCGATCGCCTCGTCGCCCAGCGGGTTCACGCCGGGCCCGGCGGCCAGCGAGTGGCCGACCAGCACGTGCAGGCACTTCACCCGGTCCGGCATGCCGCCGGCGCTCGGGAAGCCCTCCAGCACCTCGATCGCGTCGCGCCGGGCGATGTAGTCCTCGTGTGCGGCCCGGTACGCGGCGGCCAGCTCCGGGTCCGTGCCGAGGCGTTCGGTCATCTCCTTCATGACCCCGTTCGCCTCCAGTGTGCCGATCGCCGAAGCGGCACGCGGGCACGTCAGGTAATACGTCGTCGGGAACGGCGTGCCGTCCTCCAGCCGGGGCTGCGTCTCGACCACGTCCGGGTTGCCGCACGGGCAGCGGTGCGCGATCGCGCGCAGCCCACGCGGCGGGCGGCCCAGCTGGAGCTGGAACGCGGCGATGTCCGCCTCGGTGGGCGGGGTGGACTCGGTCTGCGGAGGGGGGGTTTCCATGCCTGCCTAGGTTCTGATCGGGCTGCTCGAACTGCGGTTCTGCAGAGGGGGTGGGAGAAGTCAGTCGCGGCGGTCGGCGCTGTCCACGCCGTCCCAGAGGTTGGAGTGCCACGACCGGCCGGAATCGTCCGTCTCGCCGTTGCGCTCCTTGACCGCGTCGGGGTCGATCACCGTGTAACCGGTCTCCCCGGGGAGAAGGTAGTGCAGATGTGTGCGGGCCAGCTGCCGGACGTACGCATCGTCCTGGAGGCGCGCCTTCTCGTCGCGCAGCTCCTCGGTGCGGGTGCGGGCCTCCTGTGCCATGCGCTCCTGTTCGGCGATCTCGTCCCGTTGTGACATGTACTGCCGCATCGGGTACGCGAGCGCCACCACCAGGGAGCAGACGACGAGGGCGAGGAAGGCCGCCCGGCCGGTGAGCCGGGAGCGGCGGGCCTGACGGCGGTTCTGTGACCGGTAGACGCGGGCGGCGGTCTGCTCCCCGAGCAGCCGCAGCCGGGTCGAGGTGGAGAACCGGTCCCGGTCCTTCGCGGCCATGTTCCCGCCTCCCCTTACACACGTCCGTCCCCGAACACGGTACGGGACCGAGTGCGGGGACGGACGGAGGCCGGGGCCTTTCAACTTCGAAGGGCCGGTGCTCAGCCCTTGAAGCGCGGGAACGCGGAGCGGCCCGCGTACACCGCGGCGTCGTCGAGGATCTCCTCGATGCGCAGCAGCTGGTTGTACTTGGCGACGCGCTCGGACCGGGCCGGGGCGCCGGTCTTGATCTGGCCGCAGTTGGTGGCGACGGCCAGGTCGGCGATGGTGACGTCCTCGGTCTCGCCGGAGCGGTGCGACATCATGCACTTGTAGCCGTTGCGCTGGGCCAGCTCGACGGCGTCCAGGGTCTCGGTCAGCGAACCGATCTGGTTGACCTTGACGAGCAGGGCGTTGGCGGACCCCTCCTCGATGCCGCGGGCCAGACGCTCCGGGTTGGTGACGAACAGGTCGTCGCCGACGAGCTGGACCTTGGCGCCGAGCTTGTCGGTGATGACCTTCCAGCCGGCCCAGTCGTCCTCGAACAGCGGGTCCTCGATGGAGACCAGCGGGTACGCGGCGACGAGCTCCTCGTAGTACTCGGTCATCTCGGCGGCCGAGCGGGACTTGCCCTCGAACTCGTACACGCCGTCCTTGTAGAACTCGGACGCGGCGACGTCGAGCGCGAGCGCGATGTCCTTGCCCGGGACGTAGCCGGCCTCCTTGACGGCCTCCAGGATGAGGTCGAGGGCGGCGCGGTTGGACTCCAGGTTCGGCGCGAAGCCGCCCTCGTCGCCGAGACCGGTCGAAAGACCCTTGGTCTTCAGGACCTTCTTCAGCGTGTGGTAGACCTCGGCACCCCAGCGCAGGGCCTCGGAGAAGGACTCCGCGCCGATCGGGGCGATCATGAACTCCTGGATGTCCACGTTGGAGTCGGCGTGCGACCCACCGTTGAGGATGTTCATCATCGGAACGGGCAGCAGGTGCGCGTTCGGGCCGCCGAGGTAGCGGAACAGCGGCAGGTCGGAGGCCTCGGAGGCCGCGTGGGCGACCGCCAGCGAGACGCCGAGGATGGCGTTGGCGCCGAGCGAGCCCTTGTTCTCGGTGGCGTCCAGGTCGAACATCGCCTGGTCGATCAGCCGCTGCTCGGTGGCGTCGTAACCGACGAGCTCCGGGCCGATCTGCTCGATCACGGCGAGGACGGCCTTCTCCACGCCCTTGCCCTGGTAACGGTTGGGGTCCCCGTCGCGAAGCTCGATGGCCTCGAACGCACCGGTGGAGGCGCCGGACGGCACGGCAGCACGGCCCGTGCTGCCGTCGTCGAGGCCAACCTCGACCTCGACCGTGGGGTTACCCCGGGAGTCGAGGATTTCCCGGGCTACGACGACGTCGATGGACGGCACGAGCATCTCCTTCTGGGATATGACGCTGGTTGTGCAGGGTCACTTTGGCCTTGCGACAAGAGCCTAACCGGCGCGACCCGATCAGCCGGACGACCGCCCGTCCCCTGGGACGAAAAAGAACCCAGGAAATCTCATTGCCGGACAAACGGCCAGAATTTTACTGGCCAGTAACTACAACAGTTGAACGATCACCCACAAGGCGGGCCCGCGGCGAACGGATGCGAAGACCCCGGCCCGGCGCGCCTGGGGGACTGCGCGCCGGGCCGGGGTGCCCTGGAAAAGGGGAATCCGAACTGCCGGATTACTTCGTCAGGTGAAGCTGCTGACCCGGGTAGATCAGGTTGGCGTCCTTGACGATGCCCTTGTTCAGCTCGAACAGCTTCTGCCAGCCGCCCTGGACGTTGTGGGCGGCAGCGATCTTGCTGAGGGTGTCACCGGAGACGACCTTGTACTCGCCGTTCCCCTTCTTGACCTTCTCGCCGGTCGGGGTGGTGACGGTCTTCTTCGACTCGGTCTGCGCCGGCGCGGTCGAGCGGTACGAGCGGTTGGCGGCAGGAGCCTCGGTGCGCTCGGCCTTCTTCGGCTGGGTCTGCTGCTTCGGCGCGGCCTGGGTGCTCTGCTTCTGGGTGTTCTGCTTCTGGGTGGTGGTGGAGGACTTCGAGGAGCCGGTGTCGACGCCCGGGTTCACCCCGTCGTTCTTCAGGTTGCCGGCCCAGGCGCAGCCCCAGGCACCGGGGCCCTGCATGTCGAGGAGCCGCTCGGCCGTGGCGATCTGCTGGGCCTTGGTGGCCAGGTCGGCACGGGGGGCGTACTGCGTACCGCCGGCGGCGGCCCAGCTGGACTGCGAGAACTGCAGGCCGCCGTAGTAGCCGTTGCCGGTGTTGATGGACCAGTTGCCACCGGACTCGCACTGGGCGACGGCGTCCCAGGTGGCGACGGAGGCGGCGGAGGCGCCGGTCGCACCGATCAGCGGCATGACGGCGGCGGTGCCGGTGACACCGGCGAGCGTGGCGATGCGGACGGCCTTGGACGGACGACGGCGCTGACCCTTACCAGAAAACAGCATGGAAGATCTCCTCACCGACGCCTACGAGGTGAGCTGTCGGGTTCGGGCCAAGTGAGTTGCCCGGTCGCACGTCCTAGCACGCGACTTCACCCCAAGCCGGACCCTGATGCGTCTTTCGACGATCGGGACCGACGCCTACCTGGGTCCCCCGCTCCTGCCTACGGCGCTTTACGCGTCTGTTCCCTCCGACCGACGGCAGGATTCGGCGTGACGGTCGACGGGGCCCGCGGTGCGAGCAGTTCCGACCGTAAACACACGGAACCCTTATATCCAAAAACAGACATACCGGACAATCAGCCCTTACTTGCACCTGAAGAACCATCGTTTTCGCAGGTGGGAGGCGATACGGAAGGTTCGTCCAGCTACGACACGCCAGTTGACGCAAAGAGACCCATGTCTCACTTACGCATAAGCGGACATAGGTCCCTGAAGTACCCCAGCTTTGGGGGCTGTTTTAGTCGTTTTTCAGCCAGGCCTCACGGGGCCTTCACCTCGAGATCAAGGCTCTGGCCAGGGAGGATGAGGTCCGGATCGGAGCCGACGACACCCTTGTTGGCCTCGTAGAGCGCAGACCATCCACCAGGAACATTCTGTGCATCAGCAATCGTCCAGAGATTGTCACCGGCATGGACGGCATAGGAGCCGTCGGCGCCTGCCTGACGCGCTCCGGCGTCCGAGCGTGACGCATGGCGGCCCGACTCCCGCTCACCGCCGTTCACATGCCCTCTCCCCTCGGAGGCGGCCGCACCCCGGTGCTTGCCACCGGCCCGGCTGGGGGAAGCGGCGGAATCAGAGGACTGTGACGCATCTGACGAAGCCGACGAATCTGGTGAATCTGACGAAGCGGAAGATTCGGATGCCTTGGCGGACGGGGCCGTCGACACGGCGGCCGAAGGCTTCGCGGACGGCGTGGTCTCGTCGCTCTGCGCGTCATCGCTCTGCGCTTCGCCGCCCTGCGTGTCGCCGCCCTGCGCATCCTTCACGTGACCCTTGCCACTCGACACGTCGTCCGAGAGGCCGACGGACGGCACGGAGCCCGGGTCGACGCCCGGCAGCGTCCCGTCCGTGGTGAGGCCGGAGATGACCGCGCAACTGGGCCACGCCTTCGGGCCACGGTCCTCCAGGACTTTCTCGGCCACGGCGATCTGCTGGGCGCGGCTGGCGAGGTCGGCGCTCGGGGCGTACGACTCACCGCCGTTCGCCTTCCAGACCTCCGGCGAGAGCTGGAGACCGCCGTAGGAGCCGTTGCCGAAGTCGGCGCTCCATGTGCCACCGCTCTCGCAGTCGGCCACCCGGTCCCAGGTCGTGGCGTCGGCCGCGTGCGCACCGGCCGCGCCGAGGAGCGGGATGGCGATGGCCGATCCGGTCACGCCCGCCGCGACGACGATGGCGGGTGCCTGACGAGGGCGACGGTGTCTGCCGTTCGCGGAGCCCATGAGGTTGCCTTCCGTGTGACGAGTGACAGGTGCGTCGAACGGTGAAACTAGCGGGACTCGAACGCGTGTCACAAGTCGATGCAGCGCAGATCACGTGAAAGTCACAAAGTTGACAGGGTGTCACCTTGCGCCTCGGGGGAGCCCGGTGTGAACTCCACGGGCAGCGTGCGCAGTCCGCGCATGATGAGTCCGCCGCGCCACCGCAGATCGGCGGGTTCCCCCGCAAGGCGCAGGTCGGGAAGGCGCCTCAGCAGCGTGGCGAGCGCGGTCCGTCCCTCCAGGCGGGCCAACGGCGCGCCCAGGCAGTAGTGGATGCCGTGCCCGTATCCGAGGTGCTGGTTGTCACGCCGTGCGAGGTCGAGCACGTCGGGGTCCTCGAAGCGTTCCGGGTCACGGTCGGCTGCGGCGAGCACGACGAGCACCGGGTCGCCGACCGCGATGTCCTGCCCGCCGAGTGTCAGCGGCTCGGTGGCGAACCGCCAGGTCGCCAGCTCCACCGGACCGTCGTACCGCAGCAGCTCCTCTATCCCGGTCTCCAGCAGCCCGTCCTCCCCCACGCCGAGGGAACGCTGCAGCCGCTCGCGCTGTACGGGGTTGCGCAGCAGGGCGTACACCCCGTTGCCGATGAGGTTGACCGTCGTCTCGAACCCGGCGAAGAGCAGGATGAAGGCCATGGCCGCGGCCTCGTTCTCGGTGAGGTGCTCGCCGTGGTCGGCGACCCGGATCAGCTCCGAGATCAGGTCGTCCCCCGGGTTCTCGCGCTTGCGGTGGATCAGCTCGGCCAGATAGCCCCGCATCTTCTTCACGGACCTGGCCACTCCCCCGCGCGGCCCGCCGCCGTGGCGGATCATCATGCCCGCCCAGTCCCGGAAGTCGTCCTGGTCCTCCCGCGGGACGCCGAGCAGATCGCAGATCGCGTAGATGGGGAGCGGGAAGGCGAACTCGTGGATGAGGTCGGCCTTCCCCTCCGCGATGAAGCGGTCGATGAGTCGGTCCGTCAGTTCCTGCACGCGCGGGGCGAACTCGGCGACCCGGCGCGGGGTGAACGCCTTGGAGACGAGGCGGCGCAGCCGGGTGTGGTCGGGCGGGTCGATGTTCAGCAGGTGCGTCATCAGCTCCGCCTTGCGCTCGCCCGGGATGCCCGTCCTGCCCTTGGCGTGCGCGGGCTCGGCGTGGTGCGCCGGGTTCTTGGAGAGCCGGGTGTCGGCGAGCGCCTGCCGGGCGTCCGCGTACCGGGTCACGAGCCAGGCCTCGACGCCGCTGGGCAGCGCGGTCCGGTGCACGGGGCTGTGCTCGCGCAGCCAGGCGTAGGCCGGGTACGGATCGGTGGCGAACTCCCAGGTGAAGAGTTCGGGCGCGCCGGCGGGGCAGGCGCCGGGCTGTCCGGCGGGGCGGTCGGTGGGCTGTCCGGCGGGGCGGTCGGTGGAGCGGTCGCCAGGCTGTCCGGTGGGACGGTCGGTGGGGCTGTGGTTCACCCTTCGACGTTATCCGTTGCCCTCTGCCGCCCGGATGGCGTCCCGGTAGGCACGGCCCGCGGCCCGCAGGGCGGCCTCGGGGTCGACCCCGTCCTGTTCGGCGCGGACGGCGAGGGCGAGCAGCTCGTACCCGATGCCGTCGCCTGTGGGCAGCGTCACATCGAGCCCCGCGGTACGGGCCCGGCCGGCCAGTTTCGCGGCGAGCGCGAGACCGGGCTGGCCGAGCGGCACTCCGTCGGTGACCGAGTCGCGCTGCTTCTCGATGGCCTTGGTCCGCAGCCAGTGCGCGTGCACGTCCTCCGGAGTCTCGGCGGTCTCGTCCCCGAAGACATGCGGATGGCGGTGGATCAGCTTCTCGACGAGGGTCGCGGCCACGTCGTCGACGGAGAACGGCTCCTCCTCGTTCTCCTCGGCGATCCTGGCGTGGAAGACGACCTGGAGGAGGACGTCCCCGAGCTCTTCGCGCAGCTCCTCGCGGTCGCCGTCCTCGATCGCCTCGACGAGTTCGTACGCCTCCTCGATGGCGTACTTGGCGAGGCCCTTGTGGGTCTTCTGCGAGGTCCAGGGGCATTCGGTCCGGATCCGGTCCATGATCTGGACCAGGTCGAGGAGCCGGGCGCCCGGCAGGTCGTACGAACCGGGCAGCAGCTCCAGGTCCGGCATCCGCACCCGGCCCGAGCCGGCGAGCCGGGCCAGCCCGTCGGTCAGCGGTCCGCTTCCTTCACCGCCGGTGAGGACGACCACGCTCCGGCCGCCGGCGCACACGTCGACGAGTTCCTGCGCGCTGGGCGCGGCATGCTCGACGGCGACGCCGGCCTCGCGCAGATACGGCAGCTGCGGGTGGTCCGGCTCGGCGCAGAACACCCGGTCGGCCTCGCGCAGCGTCTGCCAGGCGGGCCAGGACAGAAGTCCGGGTGCGACGCGGTGGCTGGCGGTGAGCAGGACGATACGGCCGGGGTCTTCAGCGTTCACTGTTCGAATCTACCCCGGCCGGACGGACGGCTGTCCCTGCGACCGAGGGCGCAGGCACCTGCCGGGGCATGCGAAGTCGTGCTCAGCCAGGCGGCGACGCCCGCGCTCACCCCGGGGTGCCACAGGAGTTACGGTCCGCAGCCGGTCTGCGCCCCGCTCTACCGTCCGTGCGGATGGCCGAGCTGACCCGTGTGGCACCGGACCTCATGCCATTCCCCCGGTCAGCCGGCCGCTGCACAAGAAGGGGACGCCGGCGAGGCGGTCACCACCACCTGTTCCGCGCACTCGGCCGCGCGCAAAGCATCACCCACCACTTCGACCAGCCACACGGCGGCGTCCACCGACCACTCCGGCACACGACACACGAACCGCAGCACGCCACGCTCGCGGCCCTTGTGGTAGCCGTGCTCGCCGTTCACGTCCGCCATGCCGGACAAGTCGAGCGGCCCAGCAGCGACTTCGGCCTCTGCGACGTCACCAAGCCGCTCCCCGATGGCGCCGCACACCGCCGCCTCCTTCCCCCGCATCGTGGGCCCGGCAGCGACGGTGACGTTCACGGGAACCGACGTGGACGGGTCGGTGAGGGCGAACCATCTGCACATCGCCTGAAAGTCGTCGGAGGCATCACCGACAAGCTCCTGCAGCGGCAGGACGGCATGCAGCCCGGTGAACCGGACGCGCCCGACCCGATTCACCGCGTCCGACAGGATCCGCGCCACGTGAAGGAGCGGGAGACGCGGCTCACGGACATCGACCGGGATCTCCACCGACATCCACGCCAGCTCCCGGACGTTCCCATCCTGCGTCCAGTCCCCGCCGGCCAGAGCATCGGCCCAGCGCCCAGGGTCCTGGACGATCCGGGCCTCGCCCCATCCCTGGTACGGGTAGGTCCATCCGCCGGTGGAGTACCAGCCGTAGGCCTCCGCCCTGCGCATGGCGAGGTCGTACATTTCACTGCCGTGGGCATCGCAGGTGAGGTGCGACGCCCACGGGTACCGGTCAAGTACCCCGTGCAAGGCAACAAGCGTCTCGTAGTACACGCGATGGCCTTTCTGTACGTACTCGTACCGCACGTGACCGGTATCCGTCGGCGGGACACTGAACCCGGACCCAGGATCCGACGCCAGTCCTCTGACCGCATGGGTTCGCCGGGTCGGTCGTCGTGGCGGTTGGATGTCCCGAGACGTTCGTTGACGCCGGGGCTGTGGTGGCTGAGCCTCTCCGTGACCAGAGCGTCAGGCCACCAGCGCCGCGTGCAGCGCGTCGAACACCTCACGCAGATCAAGGATCGGGACCGGATCGAGTTCCATCTGCAGGTGACACACGCCGTCGTCGCCGTTAGGGGTCAGGCGAACGAAGAAGGCAAAACCGTCCCCGACGGGCTCCGCCTTCAACACCAGCGGATTGTTGCGGCCGGGGGTCACTTCCGTTGAAAAGCGCGCCCCCGACGCCGCGTCCAAGCACGAGACCATCCGCTCTGCGAAGTCCACGACCTCAGCATCGGTGAGGTAAGCCGTGAAGTCGGCTGTCAGCCAAGAGCACCAGTCCGCGCCGACCCGCCAGGTTCCTTCCCCGGTCCGAGTCAGC
The DNA here is from genome assembly GCF_040680455.1 of Streptomyces sp. NPDC052052. Taxonomy (NCBI): domain Bacteria; kingdom Bacillati; phylum Actinomycetota; class Actinomycetes; order Kitasatosporales; family Streptomycetaceae; genus Streptomyces; species Streptomyces sp. NPDC052052. The sequence goes on from NZ_JBFAWU010000010.1 coordinate 93,460, forward strand.
TCCAGCCATGCAACGTCGTCGCCGAGGCGCATCTGTGCCTCTACCATCCTGGCCCTCCGGGCATCCGTCCTGAGCTCAAGATCCTGTGGTGCGGGTCTCCGCCGCTGGAACCCACCGAGCGTCACCCGGCACAGCACCAACCCGGTGAACCTTCCCGGTCACGGCACCAGATTCCGCGGTACAGCATCTGCGTCTTGGCGGTGAGCTTCGAGTCGCCATCCGGGCTGCCGGTCACGGCCCCGGACGCCGGACTAGGCCCCCGCCTCGGCGGGCTGGGTCGCCTCAGTGATCCAGGGGGCCTTGTAGTTGGCGAGCTGGGTCTGCTTGTCGTCCCAGGTACCGAAGCGCGGATTGACGTCGATCTTCAACGCCTTCGACGCCTTGCTGAGCGCGTCACCGACGGCCTTCTGCCCCTCGGGCTGCTGGAGGTCGGCGCCCAGGGTCTGGGCCAGCTTCGTCAGCTGGACCTGCTCGCGCAGGACGGCGTCGATCTGGTTCGGGGCGACCCAGCTCTGCTGGAGCATCGCCGTCTGCAGCTGCTCCTCTCCCCCGGACTGGGCGGCCGCCGACTTCCGCATCTGCTGGATCTCGTTGCGGCTGACGGTCACGCCCGCGTCCCGCGCGGCCCGGTCCAGGACCCGGTCGAAGATCATCCCGTGCAGCTTGGCCCGGCCGAGCTGGCCCGACTTGTCGATGAGCTGTCCGGAGTCCTTCGACGCACGCTGCGCCTCGCGTACGGCCGCCACCTGACCCTGGAGCGTGGACACCTCGATCCGGTCCCCGCCGACGACGGCCGCGGCACCCGGATGGGCCTGGCTGCCGCACGCGGTGAGGAGCGGTGCTCCGACAAGCAGGGCGGCGGAGACGGTGAGCGCGGTGCGACGGCGGCGGTGCAAAGGAGCCTCCCGGGGAGAGTTTGTGCATCAGTGCACAAGACCTTGCGGTGATCGATGTTAGGCAGTGGACGTGGTTGAGGCCACTGATTCGACCAACGATTCGGAAGGAGTTGGGGATGTGGGCCCTCCGCCGGGGGCCCGCCGGGCAGGTCTGTGCGGTTCACGCTTCGCCGCCACCCCGCACCCCGTCACGCGTCAAGCCGCTGTGGAACGGTTGCCCGGGGGCGCTTCGTCAGGTCCGCGGCTGTCGTGCGGGGTAAACACGAAAGCCGAGGTATCGCCGTCGAGGTCGATGGTCAGCGACGCGTCCAGCGCCTTGGCAAGGCGAATGAGCAGGTGCAGGGTCGGCACGGAATCGCCGCCCTCGATGTGGGAGATCTGCGGCTGCGTCATGCCTGCGCGCCGGGCCAGTTCGGCTTGCGACAGGCCGAGTTCGATTCGGCGGTCGTGGACGGCCTGGCCGAGCGCGAACGCATACCCGGCTTCCTGATAGGCCGGGGACTCCTCGACCGACTCTCCCAGGAGCCGCCTGGTCCGGTGGGTCTTCCACTGGGAGTGGTTCACGGATTCTCCTCCTTGATCCGGTCGTAGTCGTGCTGAGCAGGACCATGGTCCGCCTCGCACGACTTCTGTGCCTGCTGCGCACGCTCGACCTCGGTCGTCTCGCGCTGCCTGGTCTTACGGAAGACCGTCAGCAGCACGATGCGCCGGTCGGGAGCCAGCCAGTACGTGATGCGCACGGCATTGCCATCCATGGTGAAACGCAGTTCGCGTAACTTGCCTCCAAGGTGGCGCGAGTACGGCTCCCCCAGACTGGTCGGCTGAGCGGCGAGCATGTCGGCCGCTCGTTCGGCCTTGTCGTACTGGGCATCCGGCAGGAGTTCCAGCCAGCGCCGGACTTCCGGTTCGATCGGTCAGTCGCCCACGATCGCGACCGGGGCGTCCCAGGCGTTCCGGTCGATCGTGAGCGTGCCGCCGGTGTGCGTCACCTTCTTGTTGACGGCGTACTGGTGGCCGCGGCGGTGCCCGGTGTACAGCGTCGACGCGTACGGGAAGCCCTTGGTGGTGGAGTACACGTCGTCGTAGCGGGCGTACCAGAGGATCTCCGGCAGGTCCGTGCGGTTCGTGGCGTTGGCCACGACGGCGGCGCTGGAGTTGCTGAAGCCGTAGAAGCCGGACCAGTACCCCTTGGCCTTGACCGTCTTGTCGAATGACCGGATGTAGGTGAGCACCGTGTTCACGCACGAGGTGTTCGACGGGTCGAAGTACTCCATGTCGAGGTAGACGGGGCTGCCGGGCTTCATGCCGAGCGCGGCCTCCTTCGCCACCGCGTCCTTGGCGTCGGTGACGGCCAGGGAGGCGGCGTTGGCGGCGGTCATCTTCTCGGGGTTGGCGCTGGTCTGGCACGGCGGCTGCGCACCGACGTACAGCGGGACGAGCTTCCAGCCGACGGCGCTGACGGACTTCACCCAGGAGGCGGTGAGGTTGGGCTGGGCGCAGCCGCGGTTCTTCCCGCCGACGTACACGGCGGCACCGTGGTAGACGGAGGAGCTGTACCAGCCCTTCATGGTGGTCAGCGACGGTGCGGTGCAGGTGTCGAAGACATGCCCGGTGTAGATCTTCGGCGCGGGCCTGGAGACCGTGGTGGCGGTGGCGGCCTCGGCGGCGAACGCACCACCGGCGAGCACGGCGACGCCGGCCACGGCCAGGGAGATACGACGGCGCTTCTTGGATATGCGGTGAGAGGGCACGGAGACCTCGAAGTGCTGGAAGAGGTGTGAGGCCGACGGGGCAGGCGAAGTCGTCAGCCGCCCCGGCGGCAGATCACGATCTCACGCCGTGGCAGGCGGATCGCCCGTGACTGGGGGTTTCTGTACAGCCATGACAGAAATTTGGCATGCCCATTACCCTCGCCCTCGCCGTCGCCGTCGCCGGAACTCGAGTCCCGGGCTCCGAGATCCGAGCTCCGAGACCGGACCGCTCACTCTTTCGTGTGTATGAGGAGGGCCCCAGTCCTGGCACTTGAGCTCCGAGATCCGAGCGCCGAGATCCGGGCTCCGGGATTCGAGCGCTGTTGGTCAACCGGTAGGGAAAACAAGGGGTTTGGTAACACCCTCCCCACCTCCCCGACCCGTCACGCACAGCAAGTACGACTAATCCGGACCAGCTTGCGGCGCGCTGTCGCGGCTGCTTACGGTGCCCAAAGAAACGACCCCGACACGGTGTTGTACGCACCGGCCGGGGCCTCACCCCAAGATCGAACCGAAGGCGATCCCGTGGCTGCCCAGAACTTTAGCTCTGCCCTACGCACCCCCGCACCCTCCCGCCCGTACGCAAAGGCCAATCCCGGCTACGGCAAGCGATCCGTGCCGCATCAACAGCCGCCGCGCGCCGATGACTTCATGCTGCTGCCGGAGCGTGAGCGCTACATCGCCGGATACCTGGATCACTTGCCCGACGGTTCGGCCATGGACATCAAGTCACTGGCCAGAGACCTCCCCCCGTACGGACAGATGGCCGTCGGCAGCGCCCTGCGCGCACTGGGCGTGGCCGGTCATCTGCGGCAGGTCCAGTGCCAGGTCGAGAGCCCGGGCAAGGTCCGCTGGGTCACCCGCACCTACTGGTCCCGCACCGCCCACGACAACGAGTGGTGGAGCACCTTCCTGGACGCCGAGAACCACCGGGCCGGAACAGAAGCGCAGGCCCCGGCCCTCGCTGCGGAGGCGGTGGCGGAGCCCGCAGCCGAGCCGACCCCGGCTGCTCCCGTTGCCGCTACCCCAGCCGTACCCGCCGTACCTGCCACTCCTACGGCCCCTGCCGTAGCCGCCGTACCGCAGCAGCGGGCGCCCGAACCGGCCCCGCAGCACCCCTCCCCCGCCTACCTCGCCCTGGCCCAACTGGGCCGAACCGAACCGCGCCTGGCCCTCTCCGCCGCCGACTGCACCACCCTGGAGCCCCTGGCCACCCAGTGGTTCACCAGAGGCGTCGACGCCACCTACCTCACCCACGCCCTCACCGCCGGCCTACCCACCCACGTCGACTCCCCCATCGGCTTCCTGCGCCGTCGCCTCTACGACAAGATGCCGCCCTGCCTGCCCACCACCCCGACACCGGCCAGCACGGGCACTCCCGCCCGCCGCGTGATGGCCGAATGCACCGAATGCGGCACCCCCGGCCCGCCCCAAGCCCTCCCTGACGGCCTCTGCCGCACCTGCCGCACACCCGACCCGGGCCACCTCCCGACCGCCCCCGCCGGCCCGTTCACCGAACGTGACATCCACGCGCTCGTCGGCAGCCTCCGGGACCTGATGAAAGCCCCTTGAAATGCTCGATCGCCTACTCGGGGTCGAGTGCGCATGGGGACGGAACGTATCCATGGTCAATGAAGACGCGTCTGAAGAGGTCGTGGCCCGTGCGTCCGCTGTAGCGGAGTGCCCGGTCCTGTGCGGCACCCCGCTCGTCATGGAGTCCGGATTCGGCCCCGCAGTCGCCAGCGGCGCCGAACGCCTCGTGGGCGATGTCCTCTTCGGGAACATGACGGATGGCGTGTGCGATGTGCCGGTAGGCGGTGCGGGGGCTCGATGGGCCCCTCGGGGTGGCGTCGCATGCAGACGTTGCAGTCGCCGACGGTGGTCATATCGCCAGCCACGGGGGCCGGTCACATTCGTTGGCCAGTTCGACACAGCCCGCGCAGCCGTCGACGGGAGGCGCCCCGGGAATCAGGGATTCTCGGACTGCTTTTCTTCGCCTGTTGGCCACCAGTGCCCTCCCCATTTTCGGTAACCGTGATGGCGAGGTCTCATGGCATTTCCGAGCAGCGATTCAAGGTTCGCACCGAAACGCCTGCCATGGCGGCAGGCATTTCGTGCGTGACGATACATGCCCGACGCGCCGATCCAGGTGGCGAGACCACTGGTTACGCAACCTCTCGGGCCAGCCTGCGCTCAGCTGCTCACATCAACCCTTTCGTCGACAGGAAGGAAAGGGCGGCGATTACCGCGAAGACTCCCGCGCACGCTGGAAGGCCTGGCCCCCTCCTCGCGAGTCTCACGAATGCCATGGTGACAAAAAGCGACCAACTGACATTGTAGCCAATCAGAATAAGACGAGAATCGCCACTCATCATAAATTCGACTGCCGAGCCAATGACGGCACCGCTCGCCGCGGCAGCTATTGGCGCCGTCCACGTCTTGACGTATCCCCGTTTTTCGACCTCCACCCCACGGCTCCTGGAGAACCGGTCATGGAATTCGGTCGCAAGGATAACGGCCGCCCCCAAAAGGTGCGGAAGCATGTAAATTACACTGGGAGTCACTCGACTTTCTCCATCTTCTGAAGATCAAAGAATATGTAAACGGCCGCCCCCTGGCGTCACCCGCCGTGCGCCTGCGCCTGACGGTCGAGGAGGCGGCCCAGCTCCACCGGCAGCGGATGGTGCGGCCCGTATGCGCGTTCCGTGTCGTACAGCAGTCTCCGCAACTCCACCCGAGCCGCCGCGTGGTCGCCGATCGCGAGCAGCAGGTGTCCGATGCGGTTGCGGATCTCGAAGGCGCGGGCCGGGTCGTTGCCCGTGGCGAGGTGGTTCTCGTAGTGCGGGAGGAGCGCCCGGTACTCCGCGAGCGCGGCGGCCGGTTCGCCGAGCTGTTCCAGGCACTGGGCCGCGTCGTAGCGGAACCGGAGGGTCTCGGCGTCGGCCGGTCCGGCCACCGCCGTGCGGTCGTCGGCGAGGCGGCGCAGTTCGGGCAGCGCGCGGCGGTACTGGCCGTCGTCCATCAGCGTCGCCGCGTACTGCTTGCGCAGGATGCGGACCACGGCGGAGTCCTCGCCGTGCTGTTCGGCCGCGACCGGGAGGAGGGAGCCGAGGATGTCCACGGCCTGGGTGATGCGGCCCTCACCGAGCAGCTTCTTGACGTCGTCGACGGCGGCGGCGACATCGGGCCGAGCGGCCGCCGGGGCGGGCGGGGCCGGGGGCGCGGGGGTGGTGCGGTCGGGCCAGGGGGCGTGCGGGCGCAGGAAGGGGCGGGTGGGGTCGTGCGGCCCGGTCGGCAGTCCGGTGCCCCGGGTGGGGAGCAGCGGGGCGAGGTGTTCGTACACCTCCTGGGGGCCGGACGGCCGGTGCTGGGGGTCCTTGGCCAGCAGTCTCAGAACCAGCGCTTCGAGCGGTTCGGGGATGTCGGGCCGGACGCGGCGGACGGGAATCGGCGGCTCGTGGAGATGGCGGTGCAGCACACCGACGGCGGTCGATCCCGCGAACGGCACGTCGCCGCTGAGGAGTTCGTGGAGGAGCACACCGAGGGCGTACAGATCGGTGTACGGGCCGACGGCGCCGCCCATCGCCTGTTCGGGGGCCATGTAGGCCGGGGAGCCGATCGGTGAGCCGGTGTGGGTGAGCCGGGTGGTGTCGGTGTCCAGGACGGAGGCGACGCCCAGGTCCAGGACGGTGATGGTGCCGTCCGGGCGCACCATGACGTTGCGGGGCTTGAGGTCGCGGTGGACGATCGGGACCGCGTGCACGGCGCTCAGGACGGCGCAGAGCTGGGCGGCAACCGCGACGGCCCACGGCCAGGGGTACGGGTCGTGCTCGGCGAGGTGGTCGGCGAGGTCGGAGCCCTCGACGTACTGCATGACGAGGTACAGGTCGTCGCCGTCGCTGCCCGCGTCGTGGACGGTCACCAGACCCGGGTGGTCGACCTGGGCGGTCACCCGGCACTCGCGGGCGAAGCGGCGGCGCAGTTCGTCCGCCGACTCGCTGCCGCCGGGGCCGGTGACCCGGTCGGGGCGCAGCAGCTTCACCGCGACCCGGCGGTCCAGGCGCTGGTCGTAGGCCGTCCAGACCTGGCCCATGCCGCCCTGGCCGAGGACGGTCGCCAGTTGGTACCGCCCGCCGACGAGTCGGCCGTTCACCGGCCCTCTTCCTTCCGGAGGTAGTCGCTCAGCTCGTCGAGTTCGGCGCGGACCTGGTCGATGCGCGGGGACCGATGCGGTGGTGCCGGCGGTACGGGTGGGGCGGCGGGAGCGGGTACGGGGGCGGACACCGGGGCGGGAGCGGGGGTGGGGGCGGTGCCCGGCCCGTGCATCGGGGCCGGGGGCGCGTATCCGTACCCGGATTCCGGCGCCGGGGGGCTCGCGTATGCGCCCGGGAGATTCTGCTTCCTGAGCTGTTCGTGGTGGCGGATGTCCGCGACCAGGTAGTACGTGGGAGCGGCCACCATCACCAGCAGCAGCACCGGTATGAGGATGTCGTCGATGCCGGTCGGTTCGTCGCTGCCGTCCCTGCCGATGACCAGAAAAAGTACGCAGACGAGAACGAACGCGGCCCCGGTCAGCCACCAGTCGGCCGCCCGGCGTCGCACGATCGCGAGGCGCAGCAGCGGAAGCCACAGCAGCAGCCCGAACGAGCACACCGAGAGCGCGCAGAACAGCACGCGCATCGAGACGGTCCAGGCCCGACCGGGAACCCGGCGCGGTGGCGTCGGCGGATGGCCCGGGGCGTGCATGGCTGCTCCTGGAGATCGGATCGTGAACGTCCGCGCACACCGCGTGCGCGCACTCCCGAGCGTAAGGGGCGGCACCGACGATCGGCCCCGGTGGTACGGAGCGACCGCAGTTCGGCTCGATGCGGCTCGCTTCGGCGCGGCCGCGGTCCGGCTTACTTCGGCGCGACCGTGCCGTCCGTCAGTCCGTCGTACATCCCCTGGACCAGCTGTCCGCCGAGCCGGCCGGCCAGCCGCAGCGCTTCCTCGAACCGGGCCAGGGCACGGAACCGCTCCCCGAACCTCTGCTGCTCCGCCAGGGGCAGCCGGGGCAGTTGGAGGCGGCGGGCGTCGAGCCGGGTGGCGGTGGAGGCGTAGCTGCTGGCCTGGCGGTTGTTGGCCGTGCCGCGCAGGAAGCCGGCGAGGAACCAGGGGTCGAGGGCGGTCGGATCGGGGCGCAGCAGCTGGAGGTTGCGGCCCAGCGCGGCACCCGCGGTGGCGTCGTCGATGACGCGTACGACGGAGCCGCCGCCGAGCACGGGGACGACGACATCGCCCCGTTCGACGAGGACCGGTTCCTCGGGAGGCCCGTCGACCGGGAGGCTTCCCGAGGGGGCGGTCGCGCCGAGGACGTCGTGTTCCGTGAGGACGGGGACCGGTCCGGTGCCGGAGCCGCCGGTGCGGAGCTGGAGGGCGCCGGCGCGGGCGAGTTCACCGACGGTGGTGAGCGGCCAGTGCGCGGGGTCGGAGGGGATCACGGCCGGCGGGGTGAGGGTGCCGGTGAGGCCAAGTGTTTCCGTGAGCCGTTCCCGTACCCGGATCAGTTCGGCCGGTCCGCTCGTGGCGGCCGGGGGCGGCAGGTGGCGGGCGGGCGCCAGATCCACGTCGTCGTCGAGGAGTTCGATGACCGGGACGGCACGGCCGGGCCTGCCGCTGCCCGCAGCACCCCTGCCCCCGTCCACGCCCGTGTCCCTGTCCTGGCCCGCACCCCTGTCCTGACCCACGCCCTCGAACGACTGCCAGGCGTCGAGCACGGCCCTTCGTACCGTCGGCCAGTCGAGCCGGTCACGTCCGCCGGACGGAGCGGTGGATGCCGGACCTGCCGAGGGGGTCTCCGACGGTTCCGCGGTGTCGACGAGCAGGAGTTCCGGTGAGGGGTGCAGGCCGCTGCCCGGCTTGCGCAGCACCCAGAGATGGAGCGGGATGCCGTACGGAGGCGCGGCGCCGGCCGGGAGCGCGATGACGGCGCGCAGGGCGCCGCGGCGCAGCAGATCGGCCCGGATACGGCGGCCGGAACGGCGGGACGCGGCGGCCGGTGGCATCAGGAGCACGGCGGTTCCGCCCTCGCGCAGACGAGCCAAGGCGTGCTGGACCCAGGCGAGTTCGGACTCGGTGCGGGCCGGCAGGCCGTACTCCCAGCGCGGGTCGTAGGCGAGTTCGTCGTGGCCCCAGTTGCGTTCGTTGAACGGGGGGTGGCAGAGCACCGCGTCGGCGGCGAGCTGCGGAAAGGCGTCCGCGCGCAGGGTGTCGCCGGTCCGTACCGCGAGGCCGCGGTCGCTGTCCGCGTCGGTGTGCAGGGCGAGCCGGAGTGCGGTGAGCGCGGCAAAGTCGGGGCTGGACTCCTGCGCGTACCGGGCGGCCGGGCCGTCGACGGCGCACAGCAGGGCGCCGGTGCCCGCGGCGGGGTCGAGGACCGTGCGGGCCTCGGGTGTTCCGGTCTCCGCCAGGGCGGCCATCAGTTCGGCGAGTCCGGGCGGGGTGAGGGTGTACTGGCGCGGGTTGGCGTCCAGTTGGCGCCCGAGCAGGAACTCGAAGGTCTGCCGGGCCCCGGTCTCGACGGCGAGTTCGGCGGCGGCGCGGAGCAGCGGTACGGACGGCAGCAGTTCCGCGCGAACCGGGGTGCGCACGGCGCGTCCTGCTTCCGCGGCGGGCCCGAAGCGGGCGGCGAGCACCTCGTCGAGGGCGAGGGACAGCACACCGGCCATCGCCTCGTCCGGGACGGCGGCGAGTTCCCTCCAGGCGGCGGGGCGGTCCCGCAGGAGCAGCAGGGCGCTGCCGGTGTGAACCAGGGCGGCTACCGCGCCGACCGGGTGTCCGGCGAGCTGCTGCCAGACCCGTTCGCGGAGCGGGACCTCGGCGAGTTTGCCCTGTTCGCGCAGCCATCGTTCGATCTCGGACAGCGCGAAGGACGGGCTCGTCTCGGTGCCGCCGACGGGCTTGGGGAAGTCGGCGTGACGGCGGCGCCAGTTGCTGACGGCGGCCCGGCCCACGCCCGCGAGCCGGGCGATCCCGGCCGCGGTCACCTCTGTCGAGTTCTCCAGCACTGGCTGTCTCCCTGGTCCGTCGCGCTGTGCGGGCGAGCATACCGATCCATCATGAGAAAGTTCGGTTCACAGCGTGATCCGACCCATCAAGAAAGTTCCTTGTTGACTCGGTTCACAAGCTCTGCTGTTATTGACGTGTCGTCACCTCATGAGCTCCTGGAGCTGTCTGCCATGCGCCTTCTCGCCCGTACCGCCGTCAACACCTTCTGCGCCCTCACCGTGCTGGGCCTGGCCGCCTGCGGCACCGACACGTCCCCCTCCTCCCCGAAGGCCACCGGACCCTTCGCGGGCCTGTCGGGCTCCGAGGTCGCCAACAAGGCCATCAAGGCCACGAAGAAGGTCAAGTCCCTCAAGATCGCCGTCGACATGACGTCGGACGGCGACCGGATCTCCGCCCGTCTCAGCACCAACACCTCCGGCGACTGCACCGGAACGATGGCCATCGGCCCGGCCGGCAGCATGGAGATCCGCAGGACCGGCGACACCGTCTACACGAAGTTCGACGAGGCGATGCTCCGCGAACAGTCCAAGGGCGAGCCCGCCGCGGACATCGACGCGGCGGTGGACGCGCTCGCGGGCCGTTGGATGAAGTCGAAGGCCTCGGACCCCGACAACAAGGACATGCTCGAACTCTGCGACCTGAACGCGCTGTTGGAGGAATTCGAGGCCAACGACAACGCGGCCAAGAAGAGCGGCGAGAGCACCGTCGACGGCCGGCCCGCACTGCGCCTCACCGAGAAGGACAGCGAGGGCACCTACACCATCCTGGTGGCCACCGAGGGGGAGCCGTACATCCTCAAGGTCGATGCCAAGGGCACCGAGGACCCGATGACGATGACGCTCTCCGAGTTCGACAAGCCCGTCGTGGTGAAGAAGCCCGCCGCCAAGGACATCATCGACCCGGACGAGTAGACCGGCTGATCGGCACCCGGAAGCGGGGACCACACTTTCCCGGCGCAACACCCGCCCCGCCGACCGCCGCAGCAGACCTGGAGCCGTTCTCGGCGGGGTGCCCGGCCGACGAACGGCACGTAGGGTGCCCGACTGCAGGACCAGGCCGACACCTGGGAGGAACAGCTCCGCACCGGCGCCGCGGAGCTGCCGCACACCCTGTCACGCCATGTGCTGGACGCAACCGTGGCGACCATCCGCGAACTGGGCCGCATCCAGCCCGACACCCTCGTCCACGGCGACCTGCACGCCCGCTACATCATGTGCGCCGACCGCGAGCCATGGCTTGCCGTCGATCCCAAGGGTATGCACGCCAGTGTGTTGTGGCTCCAACTCTCCATGGACGAGAGCATCTAGCCAGGTCAGCAGCGTAGACCGGGACAACAAGCAAGAGAGCTGTTGCCCCTCAAGTGGCAGCGATCCATGGAAAGTCCCACGGGCGGCCAGTCGCAGACCCCCCACGGGCGGTCGGCGTCGTGGCTGGTGGGCCGACCGAGAGTGCGACGGAGCCCTCCCCTGACCCGACCCTGACCGTTTTTCGCTCTGCGCCCCTGTCGCCCCTGACCGGTCCCCGCATACGACCCGGAAAAGCCCCTGATAGGGGCGCCACGTGGGCGACGGTGCACCTAACGTGACGATGGCGCCCCGGCCGGGTCCGCACGCCTGACACAACCGCTCTCTTCATGAGGAGGATCCATGCCGTTAAGGGGCAGATCCGCACTGCGGCGCATCGCCGCGCGGAGCACGGCCACGGTCGTGGGAGCCGCCATGGCCGTCATCACCGGCCTCGCCGCCGCTCCCGCGGTCCACGCGTCGCCATCTGCCACGGGAGCCCTGCAGTGGGCACCGTGTGACGACCCGGAGAAGCCGGGAGCCGAGTGCGCCACTCTTTCGTTGCCGGTCGACTGGGCCCACCCGGAGGGGCCAAGACTCGACCTGGCTGTGGCCCGCCGCAAGGCCACCGACCCCGGTGCACGCGTCGGCGCGATGGTGTTCGGCCCCGGCGGGCCGGGCGACTCGGGTGTGGAGATGGTGGTGGGCCGTATCGGCCGGTTCAGCCCCGAGGTCCGCCGCAGGTTCGACATCGTCAGCTTCGACCCGCGCGGCGTGGGGGGCAGCAACCCGGTGACCTGCTCCGGTGATTTGCTTGCCGAGCGGCCGTCACCGGAGCTGAGGAGCCAGGCGGACTTCAACGCCACGATGGCGTACAACAGGCGGCTCAGTGCCGACTGCCGGGCCCATACCGGCCCGGTGTTCGACCACCTTGACACCGCCCAGACGGTCCGGGACCTGGACGCCCTCCGGGCCGCCCTCGGCGAGCAGAAACTGACCTTCCACGGCAGCTCGTACGGCACACTGCTCGGCGCGCAGTACGCCGAGACCTACCCGCGCCGCGTGCGCGCGATGGTGCTGGAGAGCGTCATGGACCACAGCGTCCCGACCACCCGTGACTTCCTGCAGTCCGAGGCGGCCTCGGCGCAGGACTCATTCCAGGAGTTCGTGCAGTGGTGCGACGGTGCCGCGGACTGCGCGCTGCACGGTCGCGACATCCACGCCGTCTGGCAGGGCCTGTTGGCCCGGGCCGAGCGCGGCGAGCTGGAGGACCCGGCGAAGCCAGGCACCTCGCAGTCGTCTTCGGACCTGGTCAACAAGATCGCGTTCCGGAAGTTCTACCAGGCCGACTACGCGGGCCTGGCCACGGCGATCGCTGGGATGGACGCGAGCAAGCCTCTGCCCGCGTCGCCCACATCGATGGCACCGCTGCCTCCGGCCACGCCGGTCTTCTGCTCGGACTGGCACCTGTCAGTGCGTGACTACCGAGAGTACGCCTCGCTCGTCACCATGATGAACACAGCCGCACCCGACCTGCCTTACCTGCTCCCGATACACATGGCAGCGGCGTGTCTGGGCGCGCCGACCGCCAACCCGCAGCACCGCCTGGACGCACACGGCGCCCCGCCGATCTTGGTGTCCAACGCGCTGCACGACCCCGCCACCGGCTACCCGTGGGCGGTCTCGGTGGCCCGGCAGCTCGGCCGCAGCGGCGTGCTCCTCACCTATGAGGGCCACGGCCACGGCAGCGTCACCAGCGGCCCGTGCATGGAGGGCGCGGTGGACAGCTATCTCACCGACCTGACAGTCCCACCACGGGGCACCAGCTGCCCCGCCGTGCCGTCCTGATAGTTCGCCGGCCGGATCCGTCTGGAGGGCGGATCCGGCCGGAAGTCGATCGTGACGCGCCGGCAACTCAACTCACCTACGGACAGGGGACGTTGGTGGGCCCGTCCCTGCCGATAGGCGAGTACGGCACGTGCCCCGAGCAGCTGCCGGATCAGCTAGAGGGGGGTGATCCAACGGTTCAGGACAGGCCCGCAGCGGCATGAGATGCCGGGCGAGTTCAGGCCTGGCCGACCGTCTACTGGCGCTTCCGGACGGTGCCAGAACACCTCGGCCCGGGGATCACGCCCAGTACGCAGTGCCCGCCCGGCGGCTCACGCCCCGCACTGCGCCAGCATGACCTGCTTGTCCGCTGTGGTCACGGGGAGTTCGTACTTCAGCGACACCTGCGCGAACCGCACCGCATACGCGCACCGGATCGGCTTGTACGGCGGCAGCCAGGACGCGGGCCCGGAGTCCCGCTTGGCGTTGTTGGCCGGACCGTCCACCGGGATGAGGTTGAGCGGATCGTTGGCGATCTGCTGCCGCTTGGCCTCGTTCCAGCGGGAGGCACCCATCTGCCAGTCGTACGAGAGCGGCATGACATGGTCGATCTGGACCGTGGTGGCCTTCTGCTTGCGCCAGTCGATGGTCGTTCCGGTGTAGGGATCCTGGAGGGTCATCGATACGACCACACACTTCGAACCGGACCGGAACGTCACGTCCTTGCCGTCCCTGGCGAGCAAGTCGTTACGGGTGTCGCAGCCGTTCCGTGCGAGCGGTATCCCGTCGACCGAGTCCTTCCAGGCGTACCCGAACTTGTCGCGCTCGTACCCGGTCTTCGGGCCCCGCCCCTTCGTCGCCACCTTCTCGATGATCTTCCGACCGGCCGCCTTGTCCGCCTCGGAGGTGAGCGGGGCGAGCCCCGGCTTCGTGCCGTCGGCGTTGTCGAGCGGACTGGCTCCGAAGCCGGTGACGGCCTGCCCGCCGCCCTCCGCCCCGCTGCCGTTCTGTCCGGCCCCGGAGGTCACCTGCTCGGGGTCGCAGCCGGACAGGGCCAGCACTGCCACCATGCCGATGGCGGGCAGCATCACTCGGTACGCGCGGGGAGATATCACTCGGAGCCGTCCTGACGGGGAAAAAGTCGAACCCGGGAATCCTACGGAAGCGTTCCCCGCCGACGGGCCTTCATGACTGCGCACCCATCACGGTGCGGCCGGAATCACACGCTTCGCGGTCCCTGCGCGCGCATGAGCACCGGTGGCCACGGGCGCACCACTGGACGTGCCGGGAGGGTGCATGCGTACGCTTCAGAGCATATCGACTACCGTCCGTAACACGCATGGCCGTATGTTACATAGATGAATGATTCATCGGGTGCGACATCGTCGCCCCCTCACGTGAAAATGCCTCGCCTTGCCAACGCGTCGGCACTGTTGGTGAATTCAGTTCACGGTGGCGGTCACCCGGAGCCGGATAGCCTTCCTCCACGGATTCAAGGGAGAGGACCGAGGACATCAGCACAAGCCTTGACGGTCAGGACTGGGGTGCCACGCGTTCCTGGGTGGAGAACGTGCTGCCCGAGGCGGAGCGCATCGAAAAGGTTGTGCGGCTGCACGGCGGCTTGACGTCGGAGATGCGCCGCCTGGACCTCTGCGGCCCGGCTGGTCGGCGCTCACTCGTCCTGCGGTCCTTCGTCAACCCTTTCCACGTCCGGCACGCAGAGGGCCTGCTGACCCGTGAGGCGACTGTCCTGCGCCTGCTCGGTGACACGGACGTGCCCGCGGCCACGCTCACGGCAGTGGACGCGACGGCGCAGTACTGCGATCACCCTTCCTTGCTGATGTCCCTGCTGCCGGGGTCCGTGCGCCTTGCCCCTCAGGGTGCTGATGACCGCGCCGAACTGCTGGCGCGGCAGCTGGTGCGTATCCATCGACTGCCGGTGACCGCACAACAACGGCCTCGCATCTACGAGGCCTGGGCCTCTCCCGAGCAAGTAACTCCACCTGCGGCCACCGAGCGGCCCGAGCTCTGGCAGCGGGCTGTCGACGTCATCCGCCGGGAGCCCCCGGCCTATCAGGGTTGTTTCCTGCACCGAGACTTCCATCCCGGCAATGTCCTCTTCACGGGAACCGACCGTGATCTCCGGATCAGTGGTGTCGTCGACTGGGTGGAAACCTCCTGGGGACCTGCCGACTTGGACGTGGCGCATTGCTCGACGAACCTCGCCCTGCTGCACGGGATTCCCGCAGGCATGCGCTTCGCCGATCACTACGTCGCTGCGGGAGGAACGTTGGCCGAAGAGGGCGCCACCCATCTCTACTGGCGGCTGCTGGATGCGTTGGGTTTTGCTCCCGATGTGGAGAAGGTCGCCGACCCCTGGCGTGAACTGGGCCGCGTCGACCTGACAGCCAGCGTCCTGATGCAGAGGCTGGAGGGATACATCGAATCCCTCTTCAGCCGCTATGCATGAATGATCGCCGCTGGAGCGAGTGCCGCGCGCAGGAATTCCGGGCAGCGGGCCGAGGAGCCGTCTGAAGAATGCAGATCCGGACCGAAGGCGGGCGTTCACGACCCGAACCGTTTCGGAATGCGACCCTCCTCCCGGTCGGCCGCACCTCACACCTTGCCGATGCCCAGCGCCGTCTCGGACGGCAGCAGACCGGAACCGATCGCCGCCACCCACAACGGCCCCAGCAGCTCGACCAGCCGCTCCCGCTCCCCCGCGCCGAGCGCCCGCCACGGGGCGGCGGCCGCCTCGTCCGTGCGCCGCTCGACTTCGGCGCGCAATGCGCGGCCCGCCGCGGTCGCCGTACCGTCCTCCGCCAACAAGCCGCGCACCACCAGCCGTTGCCGGCCCGTGCACCACTCCTCGTCACCCCACCCCCGGCTCGCGAACACCTCCGGCCGCGCCGCACCGATGGCGGCGAAGGAGACCAGCGACTCGACCGGATCGAGCCCGGCCCCGGTGAGCGCGGCAATGTGCCCGTCCCCGCGGTGTTCACGCAGGATCGTGGCCGCCTGCCAGAGCGCCAGGTGCGGTGCGTCCGGCCAGGGCAGGGCGGCGTTGGCCCCGGCGAGCGGGCGGCCGGCCGTGTCGGCGGCACCGGCTGCACGGCACACGAGACCGGCGGCCTCGGCGAGCTCCGGACCGGCGACCCGCTCCCCCAGCAACGCCCGGTAGGTGCGGTCGATTGCTCGCGTCCGGGCCGCGAGCACCGCGTCAGCGGACGCGACGGACCACGCGGCCGGCACATGGGCACGCACCATCGCCGGACTGAAGCTGTGGAAAGCGCCGATCACCTCGTCGGCGCCCGCCTCTCCGAGCGGTGCGGCGCGCCAGGCGAAGTAGCTCGGCCAGCGCTCATCGGTGCGGTAACCGAGCGCGGCGGCCTCCTCGAAGGACTCCGGCGCGTAGTACAGAACAGCGTGCAGGGGCTCCAGCAGGTGCCACATCTGCCGTACCCGGTCCAGCTCTTCGGACATGTCTCCAACCTCCGCGCCGAGCCATCTTGTCACTGACTAGATTTCCAGGGTGGGCCCGTTTCCTCGAACTTGTCAATGACTAGATTCCACGTAGTCTGCTGCCATGCCCCGCGAACGCTCCTACCACCACGGCGACCTTCGGCAGGCCGTTCTCACCGCCGCGGTCGACGTCATCCGCACCGAAGGGCCGGGCGCGTTGAGCCTGCGCGACCTGGCGCGTCGGGCCGGTGTGTCCCACGCGGCCCCCGCCCACCACTTCAAGGACCGCACCGGCCTGCTCACCGCCATTGCGACAGAAGGGTACGAACGGTTCGCCGACGCCCTGGCCGACGCCCCGGACCTGAGGGAGCGCGGCGTGCGGTACGTGCGGTTCGCCGCCGACCACCCGGCGCACTTCCAGGTGATGTTCCAGCCGGACCTCTACCGCACCGACGACCCCGACCTGCTTGCCGCGAAGGACCGGGCCGCGGCGGAACTGCGCGCGGGCGTCACCGGCCTCCCCGCCACCGGGCGCGGCAACGACACCCGGCTTGCGGGCGTGGCCGCCTGGTCCCTGGCCCACGGCTTCGCCACCCTGCTGCTCAGCGGCAACCTGGCCGGCCCGGTGGGGGCGGAGGACCCCGAGGAGGTGTTCAGGTCACTCGCGACCCTGCTGTTTCCCCGAGGGTGAGCCTGCGGCACGGGAGAACCGGCCGGGACGGAACGGGCCGACGCACGAGCCAATCCTGAATTCGCGATGCCGGAACTGGTACGCGGCGCCGGTCACGCGACAGTCCCCGAAGGAACGTGCGAAGTCGCGCTCACTCGGGAACGAACGTGTACTGCACCTCGTACAGATGGCCCGCCTTGACCATCAGTGTCGCCTCGATGGGCCGGTCGTGATCGCTGTGGACGACACGCAAGGTGCGCAGTACGGGCAGGTCGCCGGGGAGCCGGAGATACCGGTACTGATCCTGGGTGGCGATGCGCGCGGACACCCGGTCCACGCTGCCCCTGGGCGGATATCCCAGCTCTACGACCCCAGCCCGGCCGGGGACTCCAGGAGGGCGACGCCGAGTGCGGTGGCGTTGTGGAGTGCGGTGTTGCGGTGCCGGACGGTGTCGACAAGTCCGGCCGTGCGCAGTGTGGTTGCGTGTTCGCTGGCGCTGGAAGGTGCGATGCCCGTGAAGGCGGCAAGTTCCTTGGTGGAACAACCGGGATGCTCAGCGATGGTGTGGAGAACGGCGGCCCGGGTCTCCCCCAGGAGCGAGGTCAGCGGTGACCGCGCTCCGGGCGGGGCCGGCTGTGCCGACAAGGCGAACAGCGGCGTCGCACCGGAGGACCGGTCGTGGCCGGCGGGATACCTCAGGACTGGCTGTGGCTCGGCGTCCAGGTCGATGGTGGGCGTTTCGGCGCCGAAGACCGAGGGGACGAGCAGCAGCCCACGTCCCTCGAGGTGTACATCGCCGTCGAGGCCGGACAGCATGGCGACCTCCAGGACGGGCGGATTCCAGCGGATACGCCGTGGGTGAAGCGAAGCCATCAGGCGTCCCATGCCGCCGGTGAGCGCCTGCCTCATCCGTATCCCCCGGTCGGCTGCCGCTTCGTCGGTGATGTGGGTCCAATGGGGAGACAACAGCACGGCGCAGACGTGGTCCAGGCTGTCGTAGAGCTGCCGCAGCAGGTCCGGATCGTCCGCCAGGTGGTGCGCCCACGACGGCAGGGGCTGCCACTCCGCCACATGGGCCAGATCCTTGCGGATGTGGGACCGGGGTGTGGCACGCGCCTGCTCCAGCAACTCCTTCGGACTGCCCGCACCGGAAGAGGTCAGAAACGTGGGTGCCCAGCCGCCGGCTGGAACCAGATCGATGACCATCCGATCCGTGGGACGGAGCCCGGCAAGCGCGCGGCGTCTCCAGGCCCCGAAACGCACGGGGTGGTTGCGTTGTTGCAGGGTGCGCACAGCGGCTCCCAGTTCCAGCAGTGGTGAGGGGGACTCCGCCACTCGTGTGCGCGCCAGGTCCTCCACCGTGAAGTGAATCCGGCAGACCACGGTTCCTCCGAACGCTGGACGACGTTGCCTCGCCAGATACTTCTGGAATGCCGTTGTTCGGACCAGACCGAATCACGTCGAGGAGCGCCCTCGGAGGGCTGGAGAGTGGTCACGCAGCGCCGGACGTCCCGGCGCCCGCCCTTCCACAGAATGATCAGAAGAGGGAGCTGTAGATGAAGATGCGGGGAAGACACTCTCTTGCCGTGCTCGGCGCCGCGGGCGTGCTGGCCGCGGCAACGTCCTTCATGGCCGCGCCGGCCGCGACCGCGAGCAGCAGTCTGTGCAACCCGGACTGCTCGGCGGCGGCGGACTTCAAGTCGCTCGGCGAGAAGCTCGTGGTGCACGACTACGCCTCTGATGGCTACGGCGCGGTCGCGTACATCTACAACAACGGGACCTACAAGGGCCGCTGCCTGAACACCAAGGGCTACGACGCGTCGGCGGTGACGTGCGACTTCTCCTTCGCGGAGGGCTCCGTGGTGTCCTACTACGTCTGCAACTGGGACGGCAGCAGCGCGTTCTACTGCAGCGGGTGGCGGGACGACACCGCGTAAGGCCGGATCGGCGCCTCGGGGGGAGGCATCGGGTTGGAGACCGGGGGGTTCCGACCCGTCCGCCGCCCCCTTCGTCCCGTGAAGGAACTCGACCCCGTCGGACATCCGACGGGGTCGACACGCGACACGCTCCGGGCCTACGACCCCAGGATCGTCGTCAGGAACTCCCCCGTCCACGCCAGCAGTTCGCGGCCGACGACCGGCTTGCCGCCGATCCTGCCGGTGGTGGGGCGCGGGACCAGGATCTGGTGGGCGGCCGGCTTGATGATCGTCTTCGGGTGGAGGCGCTTCAGGCGCAGCTCCTGCGACTCGCGCAGCTCGACCGGGGCGAACCGGATGTTGGAGCCCTGGAGCACGATCTCGCCGACGCCGCAGGCGCGCGCCAGCATGCGCAGGCCCGCGACCAGGAGCAGGTTCTCGACCGGTTCGGGAAGCTTGCCGTAGCGGTCGGTGAGCTCCTCGCGGACCGCGGTGATGTCCTCCTCCGTGGTGGCGGAGGCGATGGCGCGGTATGCCTGGAGTCGCAGCCGCTCGCCGGGGGCGTAGTCGTGCGGGACGTGCGCGTCGACCGGGAGCTCGATCTTGACCTCCAGGGGCGGCTCCTCCTCGACACCGCCTTCCAGGGAAGCCCGGTAGTCGGCCACCGCCTCGCCGACCATGCGGACGTACAGGTCGAAGCCGACGCCGGCGATGTGGCCGGACTGTTCGCCGCCCAGGAGGTTTCCGGCGCCGCGGATCTCCAGGTCCTTCATCGCCACGTACATGCCCGCGCCCATCTCGGTGTGCTGGGCGATCGTGGCCAGGCGCTCGTGGGCCGTCTCGGTGAGCGGCTTCTCCGGCGGGTAGAGGAAGTACGCGTAACCGCGCTCGCGGCCACGGCCGACCCGGCCGCGCAGCTGGTGGAGCTGGGAGAGGCCGAAGTTGTCGCCGCGCTCCACGATCAGGGTGTTGGCGTTGGAGATGTCGATGCCGGACTCGACGATGGTGGTGGAGACCAGGACGTCGAACTTCTTCTCCCAGAAGTCCACCACCACCTGTTCCAGGGCCTGTTCGGACATCTGGCCGTGCGCGGTCGCGATCCTCGCCTCGGGCACGATCTCGCGCAGGCGCGCGGCGACGCGGTCGATCGACTCGACCCGGTTGTGGATGTAGAACGCCTGCCCCTCGCGCAGGAGTTCACGGCGGACGGCCGCGCCGATCTGCTTCTCCTCGTACGGGCCGACGAAGGTGAGGACCGGGTGGCGCTCCTCGGGGGGCGTGGTGATCGTGGACATCTCGCGGATGCCGGTCACGGCCATTTCGAGCGTACGGGGGATCGGCGTCGCGGACATGGTGAGGACGTCCACGTTGGCGCGGAGCTTCTTCAGCTGCTCCTTGTGCTCGACGCCGAAGCGCTGCTCCTCGTCGACGATGACCAGGCCGAGGTCCTTGAACTTCGTCTCGGAGGAGAAGAGGCGGTGGGTGCCGATGACCAGGTCGACGGAGCCCTCGCGGAGCCCCTGCAGGGTCGCCTTGGACTCGGAGTCGGACTGGAAGCGGCTCAACGCCCTGACGCTGACCGGGAATTGGGAGTAGCGCTCGGTGAACGTGCCGTAGTGCTGCTGGACGAGGAGGGTCGTGGGCACGAGGACGGCGACCTGCTTGCCGTCCTGGACCGCCTTGAAGGCCGCCCGTACCGCGATCTCGGTCTTGCCGTAGCCGACGTCGCCGCAGATCAGCCGGTCCATCGGGATGGACTTCTCCATGTCCTCCTTGACCTCGGCGATGGTGGAGAGCTGGTCGGGCGTCTCCGCGTACGGGAAGGCGTCCTCCAGTTCGCGCTGCCAGGGCGTGTCGGGGGCGAAGCCGTGGCCGGGCGCCGCCATCCGGGCCGAGTACAGCTTGATCAGGTCGGCGGCGATCTCCTTGACGGCCTTCTTGGCGCGTGCCTTGGTCTTGGTCCAGTCGGCGCCGCCGAGCCGGTGCAGGGTGGGCGCCTCGCCGCCGACGTACTTGGTGACCTGTTCCAGCTGGTCCGTCGGGATGTAGAGCCGGTCGCCGGGCTGGCCGCGCTTGGCGGGGGCGTACTCGACGAGGAGGTACTCGCGGGTGGCGCCCTGCACGGTGCGCTGCACCATCTCGATGTAGCGGCCCACACCGTGCTGTTCGTGCACGATGTAGTCGCCGGTCTCCAGGGTGAGCGGGTCGATGGTCTTGCGGCGGCGGGCCGGCATCCGGCCCAGATCCTTGGTGGCGGTGCGCTGGCCCGTCAGGTCCGTCTCGGTGAGGACGGCGAGCCGGAGCGCGGGGTCGACGAAGCCGTGGTCGATCGCACCGCAGGAGACATGGACGACGGACGGGGAGATCTCCGTCAGGTCCGCGTCGAGGCGGGCGGGGACCCCCTCGCCGCCCAGCACGCCGACGGTGCGGGAGGCGAGGCCCTGACCCTCGGTGACGTACACGGTGCGCCAGCCGTCGGCGATCCAGCCCTTGGTGTCGGCGATCGCGCGGGCGGTGTCGCCGCGGTACGACTCCGGGGCGTGCATCGAGAGCTTGAGGGTGTCGTCGTCGAGTTCGTCGTCCGCGGCGAACGGGGAGACCGACCACCACATCATGCCGAGTTCACGGGCCCGGTCGCGGACATCCGCGATGCCCCACAGGGAGGCCGCGCCGACATCGATCGGGGCCTGGCCGCCGTCCGCGGTGGCCGCCCAGGACGCGTGGAGGAACTCCCGGCTGGTGGCGACCAGGTCGGCCGCCCGGGTACGGACCCGCTCAGGGTCGCAGACCAACGCCATCGCGCCGGCGGGCAACACGTCGAGCAGCAGTTCCATGTCGTCGACGAGGACCGGGGCGAGGGACTCCATCCCCTCCACCGCGATGCCCTCGGCGATCTTGCCGAGCAGCTCGCCCAGCTCGGGGTGGTCCTCGGCGAGGGCCGCGGCCCGTTCCCGCACCTCGTCGGTGAGCAGCAGCTCCCGGCAGGGCGGGGCCCACAGCCCGTGTTCGGCGATCTCCAGCGACCGCTGATCGGCGATCTTGAAGTAGCGGATCTCCTCGACGTCGTCGCCCCAGAACTCCACCCGAAGGGGGTGCTCCTCGGTCGGCGGGAAGACGTCCAGGATCCCGCCGCGCACGGCGAACTCGCCGCGCTTCTCGACCAGTTCCACCCGGGAGTACGCGGCCGCGGACAGTGCGTCGACGGTCTCGCCGAGGTCGGCGGCCTGGCCGATGCGCAGCGCCACGGGCTCCAGGTCACCGAGCCCCTTGACCTGGGGCTGGAGCACGGAGCGGATCGGTGCCACGACGACCATGACCGGGCCGGTCTCCGGGTCGTCCTGGCGCGGGTGCGCCAGGCGCCGCAGCACGGCGAGGCGTCGGCCCACGGTGTCGGAGCGGGGCGAGAGCCGCTCGTGCGGCAGGGTCTCCCAGGACGGGAACGTGGCGATCGTGTCCGGCGGGAGCAGGCTGCGCAGCGCGGCCGCCAGGTCCTCGGCCTCCCGGTCGGTCGCGGTGACGGCGAGCACGGTCCGCCCGGTCTCACGGGCCAGCGCGGCCACGGCGAAGGGGCGGGCGGCGGGCGGACCGACGAGGTCGACGTGCTTGCGGTGGCCGTCGGCGGCGGCCTTCACCGCTTCGGAGAGTGCCGGATCCGTCACGACGACATCCAGCAGACCGTGCAGGCTCATGAAGGGCTTCCGTCCGGGTAACGAGGGCGAGGTCTGACAGCCGGCTGCTGCCAGGGGGCAACGCGCAAAGGCAACGCGAAGTGCCCGACACGTGTTGGGGGTGGTTTCTGGGACCGTACCGGCCCTTGCGAGCCCTGTGATCCAGAAGCCACCCCCCGGCGGGCCGGGGGCTCCAGCCTACGACGCCGCCATGTCACCCGCGCGAGGGAACGCCGTTGCCGGTGCGGTGCGACCGGACCTACCGTTGGTCCAGTCCGATCCAGTTTCCCTGCGAGGCAGTCGTGGAACCAGCACGGCAGTACAACGTGCGCGAGGCGAAGACCCACTTCTCCCGCCTACTGCAACAGGTCGAGACCGGGGAAGAGGTCGTGATCAGCAGGGCGGGCAAGCCCGTCGCCAAGGTCGTGCCGCTGCACCCCAAAGTCAACCGGACCGACTACGGAGCGCTCCGGGGGCAGATCTACATCGCCGAGGACTTCGACGAACTGCCCGACGACATCGCCGACGCGTTCGGGATGCACGGATGAAACTGCTTCTGGACACGCACGTCGTCCTGTGATGACTGAATGCCTCCCCCGAGCTGTCCGACGACCTCAAGGACCTGTTGCGCACCGCCCTGTCCTGCCCGCCTGACCATGCCGCCGCGGAAACGCGACCGGCCCCGGGGTGTTTGGAGGAACACCCCGGAGCCGGACCAGTCATTCTACGGCGGCCGCCCCTCTCGCCGACGGGCGGCCCTCAGTCGGAGGCGATCGCGTTCAGCACGTTCATCCTGCCCGCCCGGAACGCCGGCACCAGGGCCGCGAACAGGCCGACGAAGGCCGAGGCGACGAAGACGGTGAGGATCGTCGGCCACGGGATGTCCAGGACCCCGAGTCCCTCCAGGGCCAGCAGCTTCTGGGCCGCCGCGCCCCAGCCCATGCCGAGGCCCAGGCCGAGGAGGGCGCCGAAGACCGCGATGACGACCGACTCCAGCCGGATCATGCGGCGCAGCTGGCGGCGGGAGAGGCCGATGGCGCGCATCAGGCCGATCTCACGGGTCCGCTCGACCACGGACAGGGCCAGGGTGTTCACCACGCCGAGCACCGCCACGACGATCGCGAGGGCCAGCAGGCCGTAGACCATGTTCAGCAGCTGACCGATCTGGTCCTTCAGCTGCTGCTTGAAGTCGGTCTGGTCCTTCACCTCGTACTGCGGGTACGCGGCGAGGGCCTCCTTGAGGGCGGCGTACGCCTCCTTCTCCTTGCCGTCCACGGCCTTCGCGAACAGGAGCATGTTGTCCGGCAGGGAGTCGGCGGGGAGGTAGCGCGCGGCGGTCGCGACGTCGGTGTACATCGCCGTCTGGTCGATGACCACGTCGTCCGAGGTGATCGCGGCGACCTTCAGCCGCGCCGCCTCGCCGCCCTTGAACGCGACGGTGAGCCGGTCGCCGACCTCGATGCCGTGCTCGGTGGCGTAGGTCTCGCCGACGGACATGGCGTCCTTGCCGTAGGCGTCGGCCAGCTTCCCGGAGACCGTCTCGCGGGCGACATCGTCCTGGTACGTGGGGTCGACCGCGGACAGGGCCTTGTCCTCGGTGGTGCCGTCGGGGGCGGTGAGGGAGGCGCTGACGACCTTGTAGTCGGTGAAGCGCTCGATGTCCGGCACCGCCTTGAGGGCCTTCGCCGCCTGGTCCACGATCAGTGCGCCGTTGCCGGACTGGACGATGAAGTCGGCGCCGACCGACCTGTCGAGCTCGTCGGTGGCCGAGGCGACCATGGAGGAGCCGACGACGGAGAGGCAGGCCACCAGGGCGAGGCCGATCATCAGGGCGGCGCCGGTCGCCCCGGTGCGCCGCGGGTTGCGCAGGGCGTTGCGCTCCGCGAGCCGCCCGACGGGGCCGAACATCCGCAGCAGGACCACGCTCAGCACCCGGACGACGACGCCGGCCAGCAGCGGGCCGATCACGACGAAGCCGATCAGGCTGAGGACCACCCCGGCCCCGAGGAAGAGCGAGCCCCCGCCGGCGTCGTCGGCCCGCGCCGCGGCCACCAGCGCGGCGCCGCCGGCCAGGGTGAGGAGCAGGCCGATCGCGGCACGGACCCGACCCGCGCGGCCGTCCGCCGGGGTTCCGGCGTCGCGCAGGGCGGCCATCGGGGAGATCCTCCCGGCGCGGCGGGCCGGGATGTACGCGGCGAGGACGGTGACGACGATGCCCAGCGCGAGGCCGGTCACCGGGGTCGTCCAGCCGATCGTGAGGTCCTTGGTGGACAGTTCCATGCCCATGGCGCCCATGAGCTTCATCAGGCCGACGGCGAGACCGACCCCGGCGCCGACGCCGAGGACGGAGCCGAAGACGCCGAGGAACAGCGCCTCGATCAGCACGGACCGGTTGACCTGCCCGCGGCTGGAGCCGATGGCCCGCATCAGGCCGAGTTCGCGGGTGCGCTGGGCGACCAGCATGGAGAAGGTGTTGACGATCAGGAAGATGCCGACAAGGAAGGCGATCCCGGCGAAGCCGAGCATCGCGTACTTCATCACGTCGAGGAAGTCGCCCATGGAGTTCTTGTTGGCCTCCGCGGCCTCCTTCTGCGTCCGCAGCTCGTACCCGGAGGTCTCGCCGAGTGCCGCGGCGACGTTCCGCTTCAGCTGTGTGTGGGAGACGCCCGGTTCGGCGGTGATCGAGACGGTGCTGAAGACACCGGGCCTGCCGAGCAGCTTCGTCTGCGCGGTGGCGGTGTCGAAGTAGACGATCGCCGCACCGGGGTTGGTGACCTTGAAGGTGGCGATGCCGCTGATCCGCGCCTTGATGTCGCCGCTCGTGGTGATGGTGCGCAGCTCGTCGCCGATCTTCAGGTGGTGCTTGTCGGCGGTGTCGGCGTCGATCATCATCTCGGTCGGGCCGCGCGGTGCGTGTCCGGAGGTGACGTCCATCGAACGCAGGTCGTTCCTGGTCCAGTTGCCGGCGAGCGTCGGCCCGCCCGAGGTCGGACCCACGTTCTCGTTGTGGCGGTCGACGACGGTGACGGACGAGGTGGAGACCGCACCCTCGGCGTACTTCGCACCGGTGACCCCGGCGACCTGCTCGACGACGGAGGCGGGGAGGGTGGCGGGCTTGCCGTTCTCCGTGAGCCCGTCGTTCTCCCCGGCGTCCTCGGGGCTCACGGTCACATCGGCCGCCGTCACGGCGAAGAGCTTGTCGAAGGTGGTGTTCATGGTGTCGGTGAAGACGAGCGTGCCGCACACGAACGCCACCGAGAGCAGGACCGCGACGGCGGAGAGCGCCATGCGTCCCTTGTGCGCGAAGAAGTTGCGCCGCGATGTCTTCCAGACGGTCATGACGTCCGCCCGCGCGCGTCGAAGTCCTTCATCCGGTCGAGGACCTGATCGGCCGTCGGGTCCTTCATCTCGTCGACGATGCGTCCGTCGGCGAGGTACAGCACCCGGTCCGCGTAGGAGGCGGCGACCGGGTCGTGGGTGACCATGACGATGGTCTGGCCCAGCTCGTCGACCGACCTGCGCAGGAAGCCCAGCACCTCGGCACCGGCCCGCGAGTCCAGGTTCCCGGTGGGCTCGTCACCGAAGATGATCTCCGGCCGGGCGGCGAGCGCCCGTGCCACCGCGACCCGCTGCTGCTGGCCACCGGAGAGCTCGGTGGGCCGGTGCTTCAGCCGCTCGGCGAGACCGACCGTCTCCACGACCTGACGCAGCCAGGCCGGGTCGGGCCGGCGGCCCGCGATGTCCATCGGCAGCGTGATGTTCTCCAACGCGTTGAGCGTGGGCAGCAGGTTGAACGCCTGGAAGATGAAGCCGATCCGGTCACGGCGGAGCCGGGTCAGCTTCTTGTCCTTGAGCCCGGTGATCTCGGTCTCGTCGAGGAAGATCTGACCTGACGTCACGGTGTCCAGGCCGGCCAGGCAGTGCATCAGGGTCGACTTCCCCGAGCCGGACGGTCCCATGATCGCCGTGAACTGCCCGCGGGCGATGTCCACATCGACGTGGTCGAGCGCCACGACCCGGGTCTCCCCCGCGCCGTACGCCTTGACGACCTGCCGCGCCCGCGCGGCAACGGCCGTACGCCCTCCAGTGCCCCCGTGCCTGGGAATGGTCACAGCCGTTGTCACGGTTTTTCTCCTCATGCCGGTCAGTGGTCGGGATGTCGTGGTGTACGAGTGAAGTCTGGTGTTCCGAGGGGTGTCGGCGCGCTGGTGCGCAGTGCAGTCTTCGGGTGGGGTTTCCCCCACCTCGCCCCGTGCGGTCAGCCCGCCCCGACGGCGGGACCGGCCGCTTTCCACGGTCAGGAAAACGGTAGGCAACGGCCCCTGCCCGTCACGTCCTTCGCCGGGAGGAACCGCCCCTGGGCCGATCTGAGGAGCATCCCCTAGGGGGCCCGGCCCCAGGCGGCGCCCGCACTTCGGGGACCGGCCCCTGCGACGCGGGCGTCCGGGGCCCGCGGGGATCCGCAAAGCCGCCCGCAACAGCGGCCCTCTCCCCGCCGGGTGCCCCGGGTGAGAAAGTGTCACCGGCTATACGTGCAAGGGGAAGGAATCTTCGTGAACGGAGCGGACGGACATCCGGGCGGCGACACCGAAGCCGTCCCCGACGCCGGGAAGGCCCCGGCCGTTCCCACGACCTCCCGCGCACGCACCCCGGTGGTCGCGGCCCTGATGCTCGGGATGGCCCTCGCGGCCATCGACGGCACGATCGTCTCGACCGCCGTCCCGCAGATCGTCGGCGACCTCGGCGGCTTCTCCGTCTTCTCGTGGCTGTTCTCCGGCTACCTGCTGGCCGTGACGGTCTCCCTCCCCGTGTACGGGAAGATCTCCGACACCTACGGCCGCAAGCCGGTCCTGATCGCCGGCATCATCGTCTTCCTGTTCGGCTCGGTGCTCTCCGCAGCCGCCTGGAACATGACCGCGCTGATCGCCTTCCGGATCATCCAGGGGCTGGGCGGCGGTGCGCTGCAGGGCACCGTGCAGACCCTCGCCGCCGACCTCTTCCCGCTCAAGGAACGGCCCAGGATCCAGGCCAGACTGTCGACCGTCTGGGCCACATCGGCGGTGGCCGGGCCGGCGCTCGGCGGGCTGTTCGCGGTGTACGCCGACTGGCGCTGGATCTTCCTGGTCAACCTGCCGGTCGGCGGTGTGGCGCTCTGGCTCGTCGTACGCCACCTCCACGAACCGTCCCGCACCGGCCGGGCGGCAGGCGAACCCCGCCCCCGCATCGACTGGGCAGGCGCCCTCGCCGTCTTCGTGACCGGCGCCCTGCTGCTGACCGCACTCGTCCAGGGCGGGGTCGCCTGGCCCTGGCTCTCCGCCCCGTCCCTCGCACTGCTGGCCGGCAGTGCCGTGGCCGGCGCGCTGACCGTCGTCATCGAACGACGGGCCCCCGACCCGATCATTCCGGGCTGGGTCTGGCGGCGGCGGACCATCGCCTCGGTCAATCTGGCGCTGGGCGCGATGGGGCTGCTGATGGTCGCCCCCACGGTCTTCCTGCCGACGTACGCCCAGTCCGTACTGGGCCTCGGCCCGATCGCCGCCGGCTTCGTCCTGTCGGTGATGACGCTGAGCTGGCCGGTGTCGGCGGCGCTCTCCGACCGCGTCTACAACCGCATCGGCTTCCGCAGCACCGCGATCATCGGCATGAGCTGCGCCCTGCTGATCCTGCTCGCCTTCCCCCTGCTGCCCTACCCGGGAGAGCCCTGGCAACCCGCCCTGATCATGCTGCTGCTCGGCGCGGCGCTCGGACTGTTCCAACTACCGCTGATCATCGGGGTCCAGTCGACGGTCGGCTGGGCCGAACGCGGGACGACGACGGCCTCCGTGCTCTTCTGCCGCCAGGTCGGCCAGAGCGTCGGAGCCGCCCTCTTCGGGGCCGTCGCCAACGGCATCCTGACCTCCCGGCTGGCCGCCGCACCGGTCGCCGGGCTGCCGCGCGACCTGGACACGGTCTCGAACGCCCTCGACGACCCGGGCGCACTCACGGCCGAGGCGGCGGACTTCCTGCGGCGGGCCGTCGACACCGCCGTCGACCATGTCTACCTGGGGGCCGCCGGGGCGGCCGCGCTCACCCTGCTGGTGCTGGTCTTCATGACCCCGCGCCGCTTCCCGGTCCTCACCGAGGAGTCCGGGAGCGACACCCCGACGGCATAGGCCGGCGCGCGGTGGCCTGCGCCTGTCTCGCGCCGCGGGCCCGGGCGCGCGGCCACCTACGGCTCAGTCGTCCTCCGACGGATCCGCGGCCTCCCGCCCGGTGAGCGCCGCGAGGGCGTTCCGTACGTGCGTCATGTGTGCCTGGAGCTCCTCGCGGCGCTCCTCGTGCTCCCGCAGGATCCGCTCCGTCTCCCGGACCACCCGCTCCTCACGGATCCTGCCCTCCGCGATCAGCTCCGCACCGCGCGCCTCGGCGTCCTCCTGGCCGTGCCGGGCAACCTCCTCGGTTCGGGCCAGTTCCCGGCGCGCCTCGGCCACGCGGGCCTCCGCCTGCTTGGTCAGCCGGTCGTGCTCCGCGGCCTGCGCGGCCTCGGCCGCCGCCAGCTCCTGCTCGGCCGCCTTCCACCGCTCGGCATGCTCCTGCTCCAGATTCTCGAGGAAGCTCGTGGTGCGGCGGCGCGTCTCGTCCATCACCTTCCGGCCCTGCTCATGCAGCTCCGCAGCCTGGACGCGGGCCTCGGCGAGCGCCGAACCGGCGGTCCTCCCGGCCGCGTCCAGGGTCTCCTCGGCGTACTTCCCGGCCGCCGCCCGCATCGCCTCGGAGTCCGCACGCGCCGAATCGGCGAGCACCCGGCCCGCCTCGTCCGTGGCGTCCCGCAGCGCCTGCGTCTCCTCCTGGGCGGCGCCCCGCACCGCACCTGCCTCGCTCTCGGCGAGCGCCAGGATCTGCTGGGCCCGCGCACCGAGCGACTCATAGGTCTGCGGAGCGAGCCCTCCGACGACCTCGTTCAGCCGCGCCGCCTCGTCCGAGAGCTCCTCCACCAGATCCGTCAGCCGGGCCACCCGCTCCCACGCCTCGTCCCGCTCCGCCGACAGCCGGGCCACCGCGCGGTCCACCTGCTCCGGACGGTAACCACGTCCGCGGACGCCGACGAAGCCGAGTGCGGACACCGGTGCAGAACTCATGCTTGAAGCCTCTTTCCGACTCTCCGAATCACCAGCAATACGTCAAGGATGCGGCAATTGGGCACAGAAGTCGGGTTGTTTCACTGTTTTCCGGATGGAAGCGACAGGCGTCACAGTCGGCGCACACAACGGCGCCCGGCCCCCCTGAGGGGAACCGGGCGCCGTTCGGTGGACCTGCCGGGTCAGATCAACCCGTCCCACATCTGCTCAAGAAGCACCGACCACCAGCTCTCCGGCGACGCCAGCGCCGCCGCGTCCAGCGCCGCCAACTGGGCCTGGAAATCGACCGTCCAACGGCCCGCCTGCTCGGGGTTGAGGCCGTAGCGCAGCCGCCACATCCGGCCGAGCAGCGCCATCGAGCGCTGGAACTCCGGCAGCCCGGTGTTCACGAACTGCGGCGCCACCGACTGACCGGGCCCACCCGCGGGAGGACCCGCCTCGACCGGCACCGCCACGATGTTCGCGGTGCCGTACTGGACACAGATCGCCCGCCCGAAATCGGACCCCATGACGAGGTAGGAGTTCGCGTCGGGAGCCGCCTGCACCTGCCGCTGCGCGGCCAGCTCCGCCAGCGTCGGCACCACCGGCTGCCCCGGCTGAGCCCAGAAGAACGGCCCGAAGTCGGCGGGCAGCCCTCCCCAGACCAGCGTCCGCGCCACGGCCTCGGGCACACCCTGGCGGGACACCGCGCGCTGGTCGAAGCGCAGGATGCCCTGCGGGCCGAAGGCCTGCAGCAGCTCCTGCGCGATGCCCTCCGCAGGCACCTCGGGTGCGGGCGGAACCTGCGGCAACGGGGCGCGCACCGGCGCCGGGCGCGCCGGACCGTCCGCCACCTGGTGCAGCTCGCCCTGGTGCGTGAGCAGATGCTGCATGCCCTGCTGACGGCTGGCGTGATCGGTGCCGTACGGGGCGACGCTGGTGATCCGCACCTGCGGCCAGGTCTCGCGAATCATCCGCGCACAGTAGCCACCGGGCAGCTCGCACGACTCCAGTTCCGTGTGCAGCTCGATGACCTGCTGCGGCGGCACGTTCATGGCCCGCAGCTCGTACAGCATCTGCCACTCGGGGTGCGGGGTGCCGGGCGCCGAACGGCGGATCAGCTGCTGCTCGCTGCCGTCGGGCGCACGGTAGCGCAGCACTGCCTGGTAGCCGGGACCGACGGTCGGCACGCCGGCCGGTGCCTGCGGATATCCGTAGGCCGGGGGCGGCGGGGTGTGCGGATTCGGCGGCACGGGGCCGGGGGCGCCGCCCTGCGGCATGCCCGGCGGACCGGGCGGACCGGGCGGCTGCGGGGCCGACGGACCGGCCGCACCCGGATCGGCCAGCATCGTCGCCGCATGATGCACCCCACCACCGGGCGGCGGAGTCGCCCCAAGGGGAGCAGGCGGTGCAGGCGGTGCGGTGGGTGCGGGCGGACCAGGAGGACCGGGCGGCTGCGGGGCCGACGGACCGGCCGCACCCGGATCGGCCAGCATCGTCGCCGCATGATGCACCCCACCACCGGGCGGCGGAGTCGC
>NZ_JBFAWU010000010.1:124712-251009 GCF_040680455.1 Streptomyces sp. NPDC052052
GCCCCGGGAGGAGCAGACGGTGCGGGTGGGCCGGGCGGTGCGGGCTGAGGTACGCCGGGATCTCCGGCCGGACCCCGCTGAGGGACGAGCTGCGTCGGCAGATACCCGCCCGCCGGGGCGCCGGGCACACCCGGCCCCGAGGGAGGCGGCACAGCCGGGCCGGGCCGGGCGCCCGGGATGCCGGGGGCGCCGGGCGGCGGCGGGGTCGTCGGACCTGCCCCGCGCGCACCGCGCGGCGGCACCACGGCCTTGCTGGTGGCCGCGTCCGCGATGTCCGCGGCGCCGGGCGTGCCGGGTGCGGGGGCACCGCTCTCCTGCGGCTCCAGACCGGGGGCGACCGCCGTCGGGGGCAGCCGGCTACCGCCGGCCATCAGGGCGGTCGGCGCATTCGCCGACACGGACGGCGGCGGGGTCCCGTCGTCGTCGGAGCCCGAGAGCGGCGGTGCGAACACCGTGGCCGGCAGCGGCACCGCGGCACCGTCGGGGTTCGCGTTGGTGTCGGTCCCGGCCCACGGAGTGGATCCGGCGGGCACGTTCGGCGAGGACACCGGAACACCGTCGTTGGCGGTGGGCTCGTATCCCACCGGTCCGCCCCGCCCATCCGCGGGAGCAGCAGGGGCGGCCGGCGCGACGGGCGGGACGGGCGCCGGGGCCGACGGGGAAGCGTCCTCGCCCCGGCCCGTCCGGTGGTCCGGAATGCCCAGCTTGTCGGCCGCTTCCTGGAGCCACTCCGGAGGGCTCAGCAGGAAGGACGTCTGATTCAGGTCGATGCGCTGCGGCGCCTCCGGGGCAACCGGCGCGACATCCTGCGCGCCGTACTCCTCCTCGTACCGCCGTATCACCTCGCCCACCGGCAGCCCGGGCCACAGCGTGGCCTCCCCACTGTCCCGGGCGATCACCAGCCGCTGCCGGCCGCCGTCCGAGACCGGACCCTCGGCACGGTCCTCGGCCCATACGACGAAGCCCAGCTCGAACTCCCGTACCCGCACCTCCCGGTGCTGATACGCGGGCACGTCACCGTTGATCCACTCGTCCGCGTGCTCCTGCGCCTGTGCGAAAGTCACCATCGCGCTCACCCCTCCACCGGGACGGCCCGCGCGAAGCCACCGTCCACCATCAGGTTCGCCACGGTCTCCAGCTCCGGCGGGTTGCCCGCCAGACGCTGCAGGAAGGCGTCGAAGTCGTCACCGCACGGCAACAGCAACCGGTCCACCCGGTCCTGCACGGTCCAGCCGTCCTGGTCCCTGGCGTCGTCGTACGCGCAGAACCACACCGAGCCGATGCCGCCGCCCTTCACCTTCACCGCGAGCAGGCCCCCCTGGACGAAGCCGACGCCCAGGTAGTCCTTGGTCAGGTGGTCCCGCAGACACTTGTTGACGTACACCAGATCATTCACGCCGGCCTCCTCACGCACCGTGAAGAACGGCTGATCGACCAGCAGACCGAGCGCCGCGTCCAGCGCCGCACCCACCGGGGCCGAACCGCCCGCCGCCTTGAGGAAGGAACGGTAGGCACCGGGCAGCCGGTAGCCGAGATCCTCCTCGACCCCCAGGATCTGCTGCTCGCTCACCGCCACCGCACGCTTGGGCAGCCGGAAGTGCGCGGGCCGGGTCTCCTGCAGCGGGCGGGTGCCACGCTTGTTCTGGTCGACCGCCGTGGTGGCGAGGCCGCCGTGGTGCCGGAGCAGCGCCTTGACCTCGACCGGGATCAGCTCCATGCGCCGACTGCCGGGAACGTGGTGCCAGGTCCAGCCGTGCGGGGTGGCCACCGCGGGAACCGTGTCCCACAGCTCATGGCCGCTCGCCGCCAGCGCCGCATTGGCCGAGACATAGTCGGTGAGCCGCAACTCGTCGATACCGAACCCCTGCGGCGGCTCGGCGATCTCCGCGGCAGCGCGCGCATAGGGCGCGAAGTCCGGGCGTCCGTACTCGTCCATGCGCACACCTCTGGGATGGCGGGACGCCCGGACCGGGTCCGGGAAATGCACGAGCTGCCCGGCATAGGCCGCGTTCGGTGGCGCGGCTTGCTGCCCGAGCCGACCTGTCGTCATGGCGGTTGCCCCCTGCTGCGTCTGACGGGTGAGGACCGACCCCAAGGAGGCGGTCCGGCACAGCCTATGCGGTGCCGCAAGAGCAGGTCTCGCCCCTGCACCACCCCTCCCCTTTCCCTCACGGTCCGTCACGACAACGTGACGGACCGGCAATGCTCCCGTCATCGCCGGGCGACACGGACGTGTGTTTCTCCGCCCCCAGCTTTCCCCTCAGCCGGGACATTTGGCAGGCTGTCACCCCGGCTCGGGGGCGTGCACATCACGCAGCTACCGCTGCGGGCACGGGAGGGAAAGCACCATGCACAACACACAGACAGTCACATCCGGGGACCCACGCCTCGGCTGGAGCAGCACCGGAACCAGCAGCACACCCCGTATGCACCACCGCCGCGACGGCATCCTGCCCGCCGTGGCCGCGGCCCTGTCCGTACGCGGCGAAACACTCACCTGCACAGCCGGCAAGGGCGACCAGCCCCCCGTGCTCCACCCCCTGGTCCAGGACTTCCTCGACACCCTCACCAGCAGCCAGCGCGAACGCTTCACCGGCCGCTGCCCCGAAGCGATCCTGCTCTCCCGACAGCTCACCGCGGCCGAGACCGGCCGCTCCAAGCGCGCCCAGCGCAAACCGCTGACCCCCGGCGAAGCACGCCGCGCACTGAAGCACGCGCGGCTCACCGCTCGCCGCATCCGTGAGGACGGCGACCCGATGCACGACAGCTACGCACCCCCGTGCCGCTCCTGCGCGGCGATGCTCGCCCACTTCGGCGTACGCCCCGTCGACCTCACGACCAACGGGGCGGCCACCACCGCCGAGAGGGGCTGACCGCGTTCCGATGCCTGACCGAACCGACCTGCCCGGACAGACCGGCCCCACGGGCCACGACCGGCACTCCACGACCCGCTTCCCCGTCGCCGTCGACGCCGCCCTGCGCGCCGCGGGCTGGCAGCCCGGCCGCTGGGACATGCGACAGGCCGAGGAATGGGCCGACACCCTGCGCGCCCACACCTCACCCGCCGGCCATCAGCACGCGATCTTCCCCGCAGCCGTGGAGGCATGGGCGGAGTTCGGTGGACTGCGCATCACCGCGTCCACACCGGGCCGCCAGATCGCACCGGCCCCGGTACTCATCGATCCCCTGAGCGGACTGCATCTCGCCCGCACCCTCAGCGACCTCGGACGCGCACTGGAGACCGAGGTCAGCCCGCTGGGCGAGGAAGGAAACGGACAAGCGGTCCTGGCCATCGACGCACAGGGACGCGTGTACAGCATCGATCACACCGGGGACTGGTACCTCGGCCCGGACATCGACCACGCACTGGCAAACCTGGTCAGCGGCATCCAGCCGGAGCGCCTCGCCCCGAGCTGAGCTCCACGACACCGGTGACGGACCCGCCCCGGCCGACGGACGTACTCAGGCCACGCTCTCTCGGGCCACGCCCTGGTCCGGCAGCACCGCCGACACCCGGAAACCACCCGCGTCCGTCGGCCCGGACACGAAGACACCACCGAGCCCCAGCACCCGTTCCCGCATCCCGACGAGCCCGTTGCCCCCGCTCGGCAGCCCGGCGTCCGCCGACGCGGCGTCCGACGGACCGTTCTCCACCTGCATCGCCACCTCCGCGTCCCGGTGGGCGAGCCGCACCCATGTCCTCGCCCCTGCCGCGTGCTTGTGCACGTTCGTCAGGGCCTCCTGCACCACCCGGTACGCGGTCTGCTCGACCTCGGGGGCGTAGGTGCGCGCCTCGCCGTCCACCGAGAGCTCCACGGTCATACCGGCCGCCCTGGACTCGCCGACCAGGGTCTCCACCTCGTCCAGCCGGGGACCGTCCTCCGGGACCTCCGCCGCCGCTGCCACCGCCCGGCCGACCGAGGCGAGCGGCACCTGCGCGGCCCCGGGCGGGGTGGGTCCGTCGCTCCGCAGCACCCCGAGCATCTCGCGGAGCTCGGTCAGCGCCTGCCGCCCCATGTCCCCGACCAGGGCGGCGTTCTTCACGGCCTTCGCCGGGTCCTTCGGCGCGACCGCCTGGAGCGCGGCGGCGTGCACCACCATCAGGCTGACCCGGTGGGCGACCACGTCGTGCATCTCGCGGGCGATCCGGTGACGTTCCTCCGTACGCGCCCACTCGGCCCGCTCCTCGGCCCGGTCGGCGAGCAGCGACAGCTCCCTCTCCAGCGAGTGGGCCCGCTCCCGGAGGCTCTCCATCAGCCGCCGCCGGGCCCCTGTGTACAGGCCGAACAGCACGGGCGGCGCGGTCAGGCCGAGCGACATGAAGGCGGCGACCAGCGGTACGTACCAGTCGCCCGGCCCGAAGTCGGCCTGTTCGGAGACGCTCTGCCGCAGCCGCACGTACATGACGATGAACGACCCCGTGAAGGACATCCCCGACAGGACCACGGTGATGCGCCGCGGCACATCGGAGGCGGCCAGCGTGTAGAGGCCGACCAGCCCCATCAGGTAACCCATCTCGGCCGGTGTGATCGCGACCGACACCAGCACCACGGCGATCGGCCAACGCCGCCGCACCACCAGCACGGAACCCAGGAGCAGCCCGAAGACCACACCGACCCCTACCGGCAACCCGGCGTTCCCGGCGAACCCCACCCCCTCCAGCGCGCACTCCAGCGCCGACAGGATCGCGAGCCCCACATCCAGGGCGACACTCCGCCGCCGTTCCCACCACCCGTATCCGCGGGTGGTCGCACCCGCGGCTTCCCGGTATGCCCCCGTTGCGGTCATGCCGTCCACCCTACGGGTGGGCGCACCTCATTTTCGGGCGACCTGGACAGCACACGCGCCGACCGGACAGGGACGGAACCACCACTGATCGCCTGAATTGCTGAATCGCCCAGACTTTCGCACCGGACGTCCGCATTCCGGACGATGCTCACCCCATGACGGACACCACGAGCAAGTACGCCGACTTCGAAGGCCTGCGCGAGAAGGCCGTCGCTCTGCGTCGGGAGGGGTTCAGCCGCCGCCAGATCCGCGACCGGCTGTTCGTGGACAACAACGACATCCTGAACCGCCTCCTCATGGGCGAACCCGCCCCGGAGTGGACGAAGCGACCCAACGCCAAGGACGACCTGCGCGAGAGGGCCCGCGCACTGCGACTCCAGGGCATGACGTACGACCGGATCCAGGTCGAGCTCGGCTGCTCGAAGAGCTCGATCTCGCTGTGGGTACGGGACCTGCCGAAGCCCGAGCACCGGCGGACACGGGAAGAGGCGTCAGCCATCGCCCGGCGCGGCTGGGAGGCCACACTCCAGCGGCGCGAAGTGGAACGCCGGGAGGTCAAGCGGACCGCGCAAGGGGAGATCGGCACGATGTCCGCGCGTGAACTGTTCCTGATCGGTGTGGGCTTGTACTGGTCGGAGGGAAGCAAGGACAAGCCACACGCGCGCCGCGAGAGGGTTACCTTCGTCAACAGCGACCCCGGCATGATCCAGGTCTTCCTGGCCTGGCTCGACCTCCTCGAGGTCTCTCCCGAACAGCTCCGGTTCCACGTGATGATCCACGAGTCCGCCGATGTGGCCGCAGCGGAGCGTTACTGGGCCGACCTTGTCGACACCGACATCTCCGCCCTCGGCAAGACGAGCCTCAAGACACACAACCCGAAGACCATCCGCAAGAACGTCGGAGAGAACTACCGAGGTTGCCTTGTCGTACGTGTCCTCAAAAGCGCCGACCTGTACCGTCGCGTCGAAGGCTGGTGGTACGGCATAGTAGGGGCTGCAAAACGAGCCGATCATCAAATTCGGACATAAAGGACGAGCTATCCCGGGTCGTCTAAAGGCAGGACAAATGGTTTTGGTCCATTGAATGAGGGTTCGATTCCTTCCCCGGGAGCCCACGGCTGCGGGCCCCGACCACTTCGGTCGGGGCCCGCACCCATGTCCGCCTCAGACGCCCCCGGTATCCTTCAGGTGTCCACCACCTGAAGCCGAAGGGCATTTCCGTGAGCTCCGAACGCCCGGCCGCCGTCGTCGTCCTCGCAGCGGGTGAGGGCACCCGTATGAAGTCGAAGACCCCCAAGGTCCTGCACGAGATCTCCGGGCGCTCGCTCGTCGGACATGTCGTCGCCGCCGCCCGTGAACTGACCCCGGAGCACCTCGTCGTGGTCGTCGGTCACGCGAGCGATCAGGTCACCGCGCACCTCACCGCCGTCGACGAGCGGCTGCGGACCGCCTACCAGGCCGAGCAGAAGGGCACCGGAAACGCGGTGCGCGTCGGTCTCGACGAGCTCGGCGGGACTGTCGAGGGCACCGTGATCGTCGTCTGCGGCGACACCCCGCTGCTCTCCGGCGCGACGCTCGGCGCCCTGGCCGCCACGCACGCGGCCGACTCCAACGCCGTGACCGTGCTGACTGCCGAGGTGCCGGACGCCACCGGCTACGGGCGGATCGTCCGCGACCCGGCCGACGGCGCGGTCACCGAGATCGTCGAGCACAAGGACGCCACCGACGCCCAGCGCGCGATCCGGGAGATCAACTCCGGGGTCTTCGCGTTCGACGGCCGGCTGCTTGCGGACGCCCTCGGCCGGCTCCGTACCGACAACAGCCAGGGCGAGGAGTACCTCACCGATGTGCTCTCCATCCTGCGCGAGGCCGGACACCGGGTCGGTGCCTGCGTGGCCGACGACCACCGCGAGATCCTCGGCATCAACAACCGGGTCCAGCTGGCCGAGGCCCGCCGTCTGCTGAACCAGCGGCTGCTGGAGCGGGCGATGCTCGCCGGTGTGACCGTCGTGGACCCGGCGTCCACGCTGATCGACGCCACCGTCACCTTCGAGCGCGACGCGATCGTGCACCCGGGCACCCAGCTGCTCGGCACCACGCACCTGGCCGAGGACGCCGAGGTGGGCCCGAACTCGCGGCTGACGGACACCGCGGTGGGCGCGGGCGCGCGGGTGGACAACACCGTCTCGGACCGGGCCGAGATCGGTGAGGGTGCGACGGTCGGGCCGTACGCCTATCTGCGGCCCGGCACCAGGCTCGGCCCGAAGGCCAAGGCCGGTACGTACGTGGAGATGAAGAACGCCACGATCGGTGAGGGCACCAAGGTCCCGCACCTGAGCTATGTCGGCGACGCGACGATCGGTGATCACACCAACATCGGTGCCGCCAGTGTCTTCGTGAACTACGACGGTGTGGCCAAGCACCACACGACGATCGGCTCCCACTGCCGCACCGGCTCGGACAATATGTTTGTGGCTCCTGTCACGGTCGGGGACGGCGTTTACACCGCGGCCGGCTCGGTCATCACCAAGGACGTACCGTCCGGTTCGCTGGCCGTCGCCCGTGGCCAGCAAAGGAATATCGCGGGTTGGGTGGCGCGCAAGCGTCCGGGGAGCGCCGCCGCGCAGGCGGCTCAGGCCGCCGTCTCGGAGCCCGAAGGCGAAAGCTGACCGGAAACAGGTGCGCCTCGTACGGCGTACCGTGATAGGTGCTCATCCACTTCGGCTGGCTTGTCGCGCATCGGGACACATACGTGCGACGCCAGGAACACGTCTGAGGAGACTGTGCTGTGACCGGGATCAAGACGACCGGCGAGAAGAAACTGATGCTCTTCTCCGGCCGCGCCCACCCCGAGCTGGCCGAGGAGGTTGCGCACCAACTGGGTGTCGGCCTCGTGCCGACGAAGGCCTTCGATTTCGCCAACGGTGAGATCTACGTCCGCTTCCAGGAGTCGGCCCGCGGCGCCGACTGCTTCCTGATCCAGAGCCACACCGCTCCGATCAACAAGTGGATCATGGAGCAGCTCATCATGCTGGACGCGCTGAAGCGCGCGTCGGCCCGTTCCATCACGGTGATCGTGCCGTTCTACGGCTACGCCCGCCAGGACAAGAAGCACCGCGGTCGCGAGCCGATCTCGGCCCGTCTGGTCGCCGATCTGATGAAGACGGCGGGTGCGGACCGCATTCTCACCGTCGACCTGCACACCGACCAGATCCAGGGGTTCTTCGACGGCCCGGTCGACCACCTCTTCGCGCTGCCGATCCTGGCCGACTACGTCGGTGCCAAGGTCGACCGGTCGAAGCTGACGATCGTCTCGCCGGACGCCGGCCGGGTGCGCGTCGCCGACCGCTGGTGCGACCGGCTGGACGCCCCGCTGGCGATCGTGCACAAGCGCCGCGACAAGGACGTCGCCAACCAGGTGACCGTCCACGAGGTCGTCGGCAACGTCAAGGGCCGGGTCTGTGTCCTGGTCGACGACATGATCGACACCGGTGGCACGATCGTGGCCGCCGCCGACGCCCTGTTCGCGCACGGTGCCGAGGACGTCATAGTGACGGCCACGCACGGTGTTCTGTCCGGTCCGGCCGCGGACCGTCTGAAGAACTCCAAGGTCAGCGAGTTCGTCTTCACCGACACCCTGCCGACCCCGAGTGAGCTGGAGCTCGACAAGATCACGGTGCTCTCGATCGCCCCGACGATCGCCCGCGCGGTGCGCGAGGTCTTCGAGGACGGTTCGGTGACCAGCCTCTTCGAGGAGCAGTAAGCAGCACCTCCCGAAGATCCACTTTGGGTTCGGCCTCCCCTGCCGGGTAGACTCATCGAGTTGCTCGGCGAGGGAGGCCGTACTCATGTGTACGGCGGTCCGTTATCGACGCGCTCTTCGTAGCAGGCCTGTCGTGGGCCGGGTGACCGTCCTTTTTCCGTCACCCGACGAGGAGTGCAGTCATGGCTGAGGTCAAGCTCGCCGCCCAGATCCGTACCGAGTTCGGCAAGGGTGCCGCCCGCCGTACCCGCCGCGCCAACCAGGTTCCCGCGGTCGTCTACGGCCACGGTGCCGAGCCGGTCCACATCACGCTGCCGGGCCACGCCCTGATGATGGCGCTCAAGACCGCGAACGTCCTGATCGGTCTGGACATCGACGGCAAGAGCACCCTGGTCATCCCCAAGGCCGTGCAGCGCAACGCGCTCAAGGGCGACATCGAGCACGTCGACCTGCTGACCGTGAAGCGCGGCGAGAAGGTCACCGTCGAGATCGCCGTGCACGCCGAGGGCGAGCTGGCCCCGGGCGGCAACCTCCTGGAGTACGTGCAGAACACCCTGCACGTCGAGGCCGAGGCCACCCACATCCCCGAGTCCGTGACGGTCTCCGTCGAGGGTCTGGACGGCGGCGCGTCCGTCCACGCCAAGGACATCGAGCTGCCCGAGGGCGTCGTGCTGGTCGGTGACGAGGACGCTGTCATCCTGCAGGTCGTCGCCGCGCAGGCCGAGGAGCCGGCCGCCGAGGGCGCCGAGGAGGCGGAAGAGGTCGTCGAGGCCTGAGCCTCGTCCTTCCTGCTTCACTGACGGGGCGGCGGTTCCCTCTGCGGGGTCTGCCGCCCCGTTCCCCTGTCATCGGGCGGGTCCCGCAACCGGGACCGCCGGAACCATCCGTACGCGAGGAGACCGAGCGCAGATGTCCGACGCCACCGCACCCTGGCTCATCGTGGGCCTCGGCAATCCGGGTCCCGAGTACGCGGCGAACCGGCACAACGTGGGTTTCATGGTCGCCGATCTTCTCGCCGAGCGGATCGGCGGGAAGTTCAAGCGCGCCCAGAAGGCCCAGGCGCAGGTCGTCGAGGGCCGTATCGGCCCGCCCGGTCCGGCGAGCCGTCGGGTGATCCTGGCCAAGCCGATGTCGTACATGAACCTCTCCGGGGGCCCTGTCACGGCGCTGCGGGACTTCTACAAGGTGCCGACCGACCACATCGTGGCGATCCATGACGAGCTGGACATCGACTACGGGACGCTCCGGCTCAAGCTGGGTGGCGGCGACAACGGGCACAACGGGCTCAAG
Organism: Streptomyces sp. NPDC052052; assembly: GCF_040680455.1. Taxonomy (NCBI): domain Bacteria; kingdom Bacillati; phylum Actinomycetota; class Actinomycetes; order Kitasatosporales; family Streptomycetaceae; genus Streptomyces; species Streptomyces sp. NPDC052052. The sequence goes on from NZ_JBFAWU010000010.1 coordinate 134,553, forward strand.
TCGATGACCAGGTCGATGGGTGCGGACTACCACCGGGTGCGGTTCGGGATCGGCCGGCCGCCTGGCCGGATGCAGGTCGCCGACTTCGTGCTGAAGGATTTCTCGTCCACCGAGCGCAAGGAGCTCGCGTACGTCGTGGACCGGGCTGCCGACGCGGTGGAGTGCCTGCTCGCGGAGGGCCTGGAGCGCGCGCAGAGCACGTACAACTCCTGACGGCGTGGGGCGGTGCGTGCCCGTGCCGGCATTTCCGTCGGAACCCTGACGATTTTCGGCCATCCGTTGACCGGGGACACTGCCCTGCCCAAGGATCGCTCCCCATGAAGTGGAGCTCCTCCCACCGCGTCCTGATCCATGCCCGCAACGCCGCCCTGGGCGGTGTCGTCCTGGTGCTGCTCCTGGCGGGTGTGCGCTCCTCCTGGAGCACGGCGCACCACATTGTTCTGGCCAAGGGCCGCGAGCACGGCTCCATGACCGTCACGCAGTGCGGTGCCGATGTGTGCAGCGGTCCGTTCACCCCGTCCGGGCAGGGCGCCGCGCGCCCCCGGGTGACGATCGAGAAGTCCGTCGCGGCGCGCAGGGGGGACCATTTCCCCGTCGTGGTGAAGCCGGGCACGGACGATGTCGTGCGCACCGGTGCACCCGGTTTCCTGCATGCCTGGGTGCCGTTGGGGGGTGCGCTGCTGCTGGCCGCTGTGATCATCGGTGGTGGTCTGCGGCTGTCCCGGATCGCCTGGGGCGCCGGGGCCGCGGGCGCGGCCCTGCTGGTGGCGACGTTCTTCGCGCTCTGAGCAGGGCCGCGTCCGCCTGCCGGGGAGGGGGCCGGTGCCCGCCTCCCCGGAGTGGCTCAGCCGGTGTTGCGCAGGCCCGCGGCGACACCGTTGACGGTGAGCAGCAGGGCCCTGGCGAGCAGCGGGTCGGCGGCCTCGCCGCGTGCGGCGGCTTCGCGCTGGCGGGCCAGCAGGGAGACCTGGAGGTAGGAGATCGGGTCCAGGTAGGCGTCGCGGATGGCGAAGGTCTGCTGGAGCACCGGGTTGGTGCCGAGCAGTTCGGAACCGCCGGTGACCTTCAGGACTTCCTGGACGGTGAGGGCGTGCTCGGCCTCGATGTCGTCGAAGACATGCTTGAGTTCGTCCGGGACGAGGGTGTCGACGTAGTGGCGGGCGATCCGCAGATCGGTCTTGGCGAGCGTCATCTCCACGTTCGAGATGAAGTTCCGGAAGAAGTGCCAGTGTTCGTGCATCTCGGTCAGGACGGTGTCCAGGCCGGCCTCGCGCAGTGCCGTGAGTCCGGAGCCGACGCCGTACCAGCCGGGCACGATCTGGCGCGACTGGGTCCAGCCGAAGACCCACGGGATGGCGCGCAGGCCGTCGAGGCCGGCGCCGGAGTCGGGGCGCCGCGAGGGGCGCGAGCCCAGGTGCAGTTCGGCGAGCTGGTCGACCGGGGTGGAGGCGAAGAAGTACGCGGGCAGGTCGGGGTCCTCGACCAGCCTGCGGTACGCGGCGTGGGCGGCGTCGGAGACGGTGTCCATCGCGGCGTCCCAGCGGGCCAGTGCCTCGTCGGACTGGCGGGGTGCGGTGTGCAGTGCGGAGGCCTGGAGGGTGGCCGCGACGGTCAGTTCGAGGTTCTCCCGGGCGAGTGCCGGGATGAGGTACTTGTCGGAGATGACCTCGCCCTGCTCGGTCACCTTGATCTCGCCCTCCAGGGTGCCCCATGGCTGCGCGAGGATCGCGTCGTGCGAGGGGCCGCCGCCGCGGCCGACGGTGCCGCCGCGGCCGTGGAAGAGCCGCAGCCGTACGCCGTAGCGGTGGGCGACGTCGCGGAGTCGGCGCTGGGCCCGGTGGATCTCCCACTGGGAGGTGGTGATGCCGCCGAACTTGGAGGAGTCGGAGTAGCCGAGCATGACCTCCTGGACGTCGCCGCGGAGGGAGACGAGGCGGCGGTACGAGGGGTCGGCGAGCATCTCGTCGAGGATGACGTCGGCGGCGCGCAGTTCGTCGGTGGTCTCCAGGAGCGGCACGATGCCGATCCTGGCCCAGCCGGCGTGCAGGTCGATCAGTCCGGCCTCGCGGGCGAGGACGGCGGCGGCGAAGACGTCGTCGGCGCCCTGGCACATCGAGATGATGTAGGACTCGATGACCTCGGGGCCGAACCGTTCGAAGGCTTCCTTGATGGTGTGGAAGACGCCGAGGGTCTTCTCGCCCGCGGCGTCCAGCGGGGCCGGGGTCGGGGCGAGCGGGCGGCGGGAGCGCAGTTCCTTGGCGAGCAGCTTCTGCCGGTAGTCGCGCGGCATGTCGGCGTAGCGCCAGGATTCCTCGCCGAGCCGGTCGAAGAGCTGGCCGAGGGCGTGGTGGTGGGCGTCCGCGTGCTCGCGTACGTCCATCGTGGCGAGCTGGAGGCCGAATGCGGCGAGGGTACGGATCGTGCGGTCCATCCGCCCGTCGGCGAAGAGGCCGCCGCGGTGTTCGCGCAGCGAGGTCTGGATGAGTTCGAGGTCGCTGAGGAGTTCCGCGGTGCCGAGGTAGTCGCAGCCGGGGCGGTGCGGGGTGCCGCCGGCCAGGCGCCGGCGGGTGTTGACCAGCTTCTGCCGGATGCAGGTGGCCTTGAGGCGGTAGGGCTCCTCGGAGTTCAGCCGCTTGTAGCGGGGGCTGATCTCGGGGAGGCGCTCCAGGTCGGCCTGGAGCGAGGTGAGCAGCTCGTCGGTGGCGCCGGTGTAGCGGATGGAGTTGGAGAGCTGGGCGCGCAGGTGGTCGACGAGTTCCAGGGCGTCGGTGATGCCGTGCTCGTGCTGGAGGATCAGTACGTCCCGGGTGACGGCGGGCGTCACGTTGGGGTTGCCGTCGCGGTCGCCGCCGATCCAGGTGCCGAAGGTGAGCGGGCGGGTGCCTGCGGGGAGTTCGACGCCGACCCGTTCCAGCTCGGCCGCGAGGTCCTCCAGGACGTCCCCGACGGCGCCGGTGTGCAGTTCGTCGAGGTAGTAGATGGCGTTGCGGGCCTCGTCGGCCGGTTCGGGCCGGACCACGCGCAGTTCGTCGGTCTGCCAGATGAGGTCGATGTTCTCGGCGAGCCGCAGGTCCTGGCGGCGCCGGTCGGCTTCGATGACGGGCGTCTCAAGGAGCTCGGCGATGCGGCGGAGCTTGTTCAGCACGGAACGCCGGGCGGCCTCGGTCGGGTGCGCGGTGAAGACGGGCCGTACGTTGAGGTTCTTGACGGTATCGCGCAGGTGGGCCGGGTCGGCGTCCTTGAGGCGGTCGGCGGTGCGGGCGAGGAGGCCGCCCTCGGCGGCGCGCCGGTCGCGCATCTCGCGGGCGCGGTGGACCTGTTCGGTGACGTTGGCGAGGTGGAAGTAGGTGGAGAAGGCGCGTACGAGTCGCGCGGCGGTCTCCAGGTCCGTGTCACCGAGGAGTTCGGCCGCGGCCTCGCCGTCGGTGCGGGTCAGGGCACGGACGCGTTCGACGAGGTCGAGGAGTTCGGGGCCTTCCTGCCGTACGAGGGTCTCGCCCAGCAGATCACCCAGGCGGCGGATGTCGGCGCGCAGCTCCGGGCTGGCGGCGGGGGTCTGGTCGGCACTGCTCACAGTGTGCGGCTCCTTGCAGTGAATGAGGAGGTGCGTCGCGTTGCGGATCCCAGCAGGGGTGATGGTGGGAGACGCGTGGGCGGGTTCTCCGGGCCGCGGCCTCTGCAGCGCTGCTGACGCCGCCCCGGTGAAGGCAGAGTGCGGACCGCGCTGTCCGACGTCTCCAGGATAGGTCTCCCCCGGATCGGCACGGCTCGCGCCCCGATCGGGTTCGCCGTTCATGAACGGCTCGTCGTGCTCTCGTGCGGCGGGCCCGTGCGCTGCCATACTTACGTGGCCGTAGGTTACGGAGGCGTAGCCAGGGCTTTCCGTCATTCCTCATCCCCAGGGGACTCCGCATGAACACCAGCCCCGCCGCGATCGACGACGCCCGGCGATCAGCGGCCGACGATCAGGTCCTTCCCTCCGCCACGCTCGGCGGGGACAACAAACGTTCGGTCGAACAGATCGCCCTTCTGTTGTTCATCGTGCTGCCGTTCGTGGCGCTGGTCGCCGCGGTGCCGCTGGCCTGGGGCCGGGGCGTGAGCTGGCTCGATCTGGGCCTGCTCGTGGTGATGTACTTCATCGGCTGCCACGGCATCACGATCGGCTTCCACCGCTACTTCACCCATGGTTCCTTCAAGGCGAAGCGCCCGCTGCGCATTGCGCTGGCCGTGGCGGGTTCGCTCGCCGTGGAGGGCCCGCTGGTGCGCTGGGTGGCCGATCACCGCAAGCACCACCGGTTCTCCGACGCGGAAGGGGACCCGCACTCGCCGTGGCGTTACGGCGAGAACCTGCCCGCGCTGCTGAAGGGCCTGTGGTGGGCCCATATCGGCTGGATGTTCGACGAGGAGCAGACCCCGCAGAACAAGTACGCGCCCGATCTGATCAAGGATCCGGCGATCCGTGGCATCTCCCGGCACTTCGTCACCTTGACGATCGTGTCGCTGGCGCTGCCGCCGCTGGTCGGCGGTCTGGTGACGATGTCGTGGTGGGGTGCGGCGACCGCGTTCTTCTGGGGGTCTCTGGTGCGGGTGGCCCTGCTGCACCACGTCACCTGGTCGATCAACTCCATCTGCCACGCGGTCGGCAAGCGCCCCTTCAAGTCCCGTGACCGGTCCGGCAACGTGTGGTGGCTGGCGGTCCTGTCCTGCGGCGAGTCCTGGCACAACCTGCACCACGCGGACCCGACCAGCGCGCGGCACGGTGTGATGAAGGGGCAGGTCGATTCCAGCGCCCGGCTGATCCGCTGGTTCGAGAAGCTGGGCTGGGCGCATGACGTGCGCTGGCCGGACTCCGCCCGGATCGCCTCCCGCCGTATCGACTCCCCGCGCGCCCGCGCAGGTGCCGACGCGGCATGATGGAGGACGTGGCGACCGACTCCAGTACCAGCAGCGAGAACTCCCGTTCCTCCCCCGCCCGGCGTACCCGCCGGGTGCGGATGACCGGCAAGGAGCGCCGCGAGCAGCTGCTGGACATCGGTCGCACGCTCTTCGCCGACAAGGGCTTCGAGGGCACCTCGGTCGAGGAGATCGCCTCCCGCGCCGGTGTCTCCAAGCCGGTCGTCTACGAGCACTTCGGCGGCAAGGAGGGGCTGTACGCCGTCGTGGTCGACCGCGAGATGCGCCGGCTCCTCGACATGGTGACCAGCGCCCTGACGGCCGGTCACCCCCGTGAGCTCCTGGAGCAGGCCGCGTTCGCGCTGCTCGACTACATCGAGACGTACACGGACGGCTTCCGCATCCTGGTGCGCGACTCCCCCGTCGCCCAGTCGACGGGCACCTTTGCCTCCCTCATCAGCGACATCGCCACCCAGGTGGAGGACATCCTGGGTCTGGAGTTCAAGGCCCGCGGTTTCGACCCGAAGCTTGCCCCGCTGTACGCCCAGGCGCTGGTCGGCATGGTCGCCCTGACCGGCCAGTGGTGGGTCAACGCCCGCAAGCCGAGGAAGGCGGAGGTCGCTGCCCACCTGGTGAACCTGGCCTGGCACGGTCTGGAGAACCTGGAGTCGAAGCCACGGCTGATAGGGCACCGCAAGAGCTGAACGGGCGGCCGGTCACTCGTTGTGATGACGCGTGGGGAAGACCACCTCTACTGTGGTCGATAGGGCCAAGAATCCCGTCCATGGGAGGAACCATGACCGCCGAGCCGATCACCGGGCACAGCAGCCGCTGGCCGGTGCCCCCGCAGGACGGATACACGGTGGACGACCTGTTCACCTTGCCCGATCTCCCGCCGCACACCGAACTGCTCGACGGGAGCCTGGTTTTTGTGAGTCCACAGCGCGATTTTCACAGCACCATGATCGATCTGCTGATCGTCGGGTTGCGTGGCGCGGCGTCGCCCGAGGTGAAGATTCGCCGCGAGATGACTGTGGTGCTGGACCGCCGGAACGGCCCCGAGCCCGACATCTCCGTGGTCCGCGCCGAAGCCGTCACCGGCCCTGAGCTGACCCACTTCCAGGCAGCCGACGTTCTCCTCGCCGTCGAGGTCGTCTCTCCTGACTCCGAGGCCCGCGACCGCAATGCCAAGCCGCAGAAGTACGCGGCGGCCGGAATCCCGAACTTCTGGCTGGTCGACATGGCCGGCACCGATCAGCACCCGGTGGTGCGGGTCTACGAGCTGGACCCGGTGACCAGGGCATACGCCCTGACCGGGATCCATCACGACCGGCTGAAGACCGGTGTCCCGTTCCCGATCGACATCGACATCACGCTGGACGCGCTGAACGCGCTGTGAGGTCACTGGGCACGGACCATCGCGCACGGTCGATCACCCCGGGCGCACACCCCACCAGCACCACTAGTCGGTACCGTACGAGGACCGAACCACCCGCACCGGAGGTCACCGTGAGCGCTCAGCCCGACGGCCCGTACGGACCGCTGATCCCCATGCCCGAACTCACGCCCGATGCCCTGCGATCCGCAGTTGCCCGGATCGCTCCCAGCCGCATTCCCGCGCTCACCCAACATCTGTTCGAAGCCACGACCCACGCACAACAGGCGCAGAGCCTCGCTCCGCTGCGGGCATTCATCCACTCCTGGGCCGTTTTCGTAGCGATCGAGCGGCACCCCGACCACGCCACCCGGCTGCGCGCACTGGAGCGGATCGTGGACGCGGGCGAGGAGGATCCGACCGAAGCGATCGCTGAGATACGGCGCATCCATGAGACGGCCGAGGCGGAGGCCGGACTGCTGTGACCGGCTGGACGTGGGACTACAACCCCAGTGCGGAATACATCACGGGTGGGCTGCCGCCCGGTGTCGTGGCGGAAGTCGAGCGGCTCGCCACTGAGCTCGCGGCGCTCGGGCACGATGCGGTGAAGGTCGGCAGACCGCTCGACAGAGAAGGTGGCCTCCGAGAGTTCGATCTCATGGGCGGGCGCGGATTCCTCAGCTTCCTCGCCGTCCCACGCCACGCATGCGTGTATATCTGCAACGTCACCTGGTACGGCTGAACCCGGCCGGCCGTCAGGCGACCCGCTCCAGGAACTCCAGCCGGTTGCCCACCGGGTCGTGGCTGAAGAAGCGCCGGTGCCCCGGCAGCTCGTCGTCCCAGCGCACCTCGGCGCCGTGCGCCTCCAGCCGGGCCGCGAAGGCCTCGATGTCCGTGACACGCAGGCCCGGGTGAGCCTTTTTCGCCGGGCGGAAGCCGGGTTCGACGCCCAGGTGGAGCTGGACCGGGCCCACCTGGAACCAGCAGCCGCCGCGGGCCGCGAGAGCCGGGGGTTTGGCGATCTCCGTCATGCCGAGGGTGTCCGCGTAGTAGGCGCGCAGGGCGTCCTCGGAACCTTCGGGGGCGGCCAGTTGGACGTGGTCGAGGGCGGCGATCATCACCGCCCCTTACGGGCCACGGCGAAGATGCGCCGGAACGGAAAGACGGTGCCGTGCGGGCCCTCGGGGTAGGCGGTGCGCAGCAGGTCGCGGTATTCGGCGAGGAAGGCCTCGCGGGCGTCGGGGTCGTCGGCCAGGGCGGTCAGGACAGGGCGCAGGCCGGTGCCCTTCACCCAGTCGAGGACCGGGTCCGCGCCGTGCAGCAGATGCAGATACGTGGTCTCCCAGACATCCGCCGTGATGCCGGGGCGCGTCAGCGCGTCGAGGTAGGCGGTGGGGCTGAGGACGGCGTCGCCGTGGCGCAGTACGCCGGCCAGCCGGTTGTGCCAGCGCGGGGACTGGGCGAGTTCCCGCATCAGGACGTGGCTGGGCCGGTCGAAGTTGCCCGGGACCTGGAAGGCGAACGTGCCGCCGGGGGTGATCGCGTCCAGCCAGGCCGGGAAGCGGTCGACGTGGCCCGGGACCCACTGGAGCAGGGCGTTGGAGACGATCAGGTCGTAGGGCTCCGCGGGGGTCCAGGTCGTGGCGTCGGCCTCGGCGAAGTCCAGCAGCGGGCCGGCGTGGGCGCGGGCCCGCTCCAGCATCTGCGGGGAGTTGTCGTAGCCGGTGATCCGGGCCTGTGGCCAGCGGTCGACGATCAGGGCGGTGACGTTCCCCGCTCCGCAGCCGAGGTCGGCGATGCGTGGCGCGGGGACGGCCGGGGGATCGGCGACACGGGCCAGCAGGTCGAGGAAGGGGCGGGTTCGGTGGTCCGCGTGACGCAGATACTGCTGCGGATCCCAGGAGGGTGCGGTCATGGAACCAGGATCGTCAGAATTATCTCGATGTCAAGACACTTGAATTCAAGAGACTTCATGTCGACAGACCCTCTACACTGATCCACATGGAGGACGAGGTCGACCGACTGGTCGCTGCATGGCGCCGCGAGCGCCCCGACCTCGACGTGGAACCACTCGAGGTACTCAGTCGCGTCTCCCGCCTGGCCCGCCACCTGGACCGGGCCCGCCGCATCGCCTTCTCCGAGCACGAGCTGGAGCCGTGGGAGTTCGACGTACTGACGTCATTGCGCCGCGCCGGCGCCCCCTATCAGCTCTCCCCCGGGCAGCTGCTCACCCAGACCCTGGTCACCTCGGGCACCATGACCAACCGCATCGACCGGCTGGCCAAGAAGAACCTCGTCGAGCGGCTCCCCGACCCCAGCGACCGCCGCGGCGTCCTGGTCCGGCTCACCGCCGAGGGGCGCGACAAGGCCGACCAGTCCCTGGCGGGCCTGCTCGTCCAGGAACGAGCGATTCTGGGCGAGCTCTCCGGTCGGCAGCGCAGTGAACTGGCCGGACTGCTACGCCAGTTGACTGCCCCGTTCGACAACATCCCCGGTTAGCGACCGGCCCGGTTCCGGCTCCGCCGGGCCGACTCCCGCCCGTCGGGCCAGCGCGACCGCGGCCAGCGTCGAGTGCACTCCCAGCTTGCCCAGCACGTTCTGCATGTGGGTACGCACCGTGTGCGGCGAGAGGAAGAGCCGCTCCGCCACCGCCTTGCGCCCCAGACCCGCCACCATGCAGCGCAGCACCTCGTGCTCGCGCGGGGTCAGCGACTCGATCAGCTCCTCGCTCTCGGTGCGGTGCTTCCGCGCCGCCGTCAGCTCCCTCAGCACCCCGGTGAGCAGGGCCGGGGGCAGATGCGTCTCGTCCCGCAGCACGCCCCGGATGACCAGGAGCAGCCGTTGCAGCGAGCAGTCCTTGGCGACCCATCCCGACGCCCCGGCCTGCAGCGCCCGTGCGGCGCGGAGCGGATCGTCCTTCTCGGCGAGCACCACCGTGCGCACCGAGGGCCTGCCCGAACGGACCCCGGCGACCAGTGAGATGCCGTCCACCGGGCCACCCTCCGCGTCACGGGGGACCGGAACCGGAACCCGGCGGCCTCCCGCCGCGGCCAGGACGCCCAGTTCGGCATCGACCAGCATCACGTCGTAGCCCCGCCCCTCCGCGGCCGCACGTTCCAGACATCGCAGCGCGGCGGGCCCGCTGCCCGCCGCCGCCACTTCGACATCCGGCTCGGCCGCGAGCGCCGCCGCGAGCGATTCGGCGAAAATTCGGTGGTCGTCCACCACGAGAACCCGGATACGCGCCACAGGCACCCCCATGCCCTGTCTGTTGCTGGGCCACCCCCGGCCCGTCGGAGGGTCGTAACGGCGCGGGTACGGCCACCCGGTCGAGGCGATGGACCGCAGTCACACGGCCGCCGCCGTGTGTGCCGACTGCAACCCGCCCCGGGGTGCCGTACCCGACTGTCTCGTACCCCTGAATCAGCACCGGCCCCCACCGGCGCTGTGCATCAGAGTAAGGCCGGGACGCCGGAGCGGAAGGCAAATCGCAGAACTGAAAGGCTCCACACCCCGCAGTGTGCGTCAGTTGTTCCGTCTTGTGACAGAAGTGGACAAAGGGTGGCACGGGCCGTGGAGCCGGCGGCTGTGCGATGACAGGCGCCCCCGCTCTCCCCCGCTCCCGGCCGAGGGGCTGGGATGCCGGGATACGGGCCTCTGCCGGAAACACGCGGTGACCCCGGGCGGGACCGTCCGCCCGGGGTCACCGCGGCCGCGCTGGCCGCTTGCCTCAGGCCAGGCGCCGGGCACCCGCCGAAGGAACGGCGGGGAAGATCCGCGGCGTCGCGAAACCCGCAGCGGCGAAGGCCTCCAGCACGGACCGGGAGACGGTGTCCGCCTGCGCCTCGTCCACCAGCACGATCGCCGAGCCGCCGAAGCCGCCGCCGGTCATCCGGGCACCGAGCGCCCCGGCCTTGCCCGCCGCCGACACCACCAGGTCCAGCTCCGCGCAGGAGACCCGCAGATCGTCGCGGAGCGAGGCGTGCCCCGCGTCCAGGACCGGGCCCGCGGCCCGCACGTCGCCGGCGTCGAGGAGGGCGATGACCTGCTCGACCCGGGCGTTGTCGCTGACCACATGGCGTACGTAGCGCACCACGGACTCGTCCGCGCCGCCCTCGGCCAGGGTGTCCAGGGCGGCGTCGAGCCGCTCGTGGGGCAGGTCGCGCAGCGTCCGCAGGCCGAGCGCGGCGGCCCCCGCCTCGCAGCCGGCCCGGCGCTCGGCGTACGCGCCGTCGCCGAGTGCGTGCTTGACCTGGGTGTCGACGACCAGCAGCCGCAGCCCGTGGGCGGCCAGGTCGAAGGGGACCTGGCGCTGGGTGAGGTCGCGGGTGTCGAGGTACAGGGCGTGGCCCTCGGTGCAGCAGGCGGAGGCCATCTGGTCCATGATCCCGCACGGGACACCGACGAACGCGTTCTCGGCGCGTTGGCCGAGGACAGCCAGTTCCGAGGCGGAGAGCCCCAGTTCGAAGAGGTCGTTCAGGGCGAGCGCGGTGACGACTTCGAGGGCCGCGGAGGAGGAGAGCCCGGCACCGGTGGGAACGGTGGAGGTCAGCTGGATGTCCGCGCCGGTGACCGGGTGACCGGCCTCGCGCAGCGCCCAGACGACTCCGGCCGGGTACGCGGCCCAGCCGTGCCCCTGGCGCGGGGCGAGTTCGTCGACCCGCAGCCGGACGACACCGCCCGGCACGTCGGTGGAGTGGAGCCGCAGCTCGCCGTCGGTGCGGCGGGCGACGGCGGCCCGCGCGGTGTGCGGCAGCGCGAGCGGCATCACGAAGCCGTCGTTGAAGTCGGTGTACTCGCCGATCAGGTTCACGCGGCCGGGGGCCGCCCAGATCCCTTCGGGGGCGCTTCCGTACAGCTCGGCGAAGGAGGCGGTCAGCTCACTGTGGTCGGTCATGGGGCGGTGCGCTCCTCACGGCGGGCGAAGGTCCAGGCGTCGGAGACGATGCCGGTCAGGTCCGCGCGGGACGGGGTCCAGCCGAGCCGTTCCCGGGCGGTGGCGGCGGAGGCGACCAGCACGGCGGGGTCGCCGGCCCGGCGCGGGGCCGCGATCTCGGGGACCGGGTGGCCGGTGACCTCGCGGACGGTCTCGATGACCTCGCGCACCGAGAAGCCGTTGCCGTTGCCGAGGTTGCAGATCAGGTGCTCGCCCGCGGTGGCCGCGTCCAGGGCCAGCAGGTGGGCCTCGGCGAGGTCGGCGACGTGGATGTAGTCGCGGACGCAGGTGCCGTCGGGGGTCGGGTAGTCGTCGCCGTACACGGAGATCGACTCGCGCTGCCCGAGCGCGACCTGGAGCACCAGCGGGATGAGGTGCGACTCGGGGCTGTGCCGCTCCCCGCACGCGCCGTAGGCCCCGGCCACGTTGAAGTAGCGCAGCGAGACCGCGGCCAGTCCGTGCGCGGCCGCCTCGCCGGTGATCATGTGGTCGACGGCGAGCTTGGTGGCGCCGTAGGGGTTGGTGGGCGCGGTGGCGTCGGACTCCGTGATGGGGGTGGTGGCCGGCTCGCCGTAGGTCGCGGCGGTGGAGGAGAAGACCAGGGTCCGCACCCCGGCGTCCCGCATCGCGGCGAGCAGCGCGACGGAGCCGCCGACGTTGTTCACCCAGTACTTCTCCGGGTCCGTGACGGACTCGCCGACCTGTGAGTACGCGGCGAAGTGCAGCACTCCGTCGTAGGAGGCGTCCAGCCACTTCGCCGCGTCCTGGACGCGGCCCTCGATGAACGCGGCCCCGGCCGGGACGCCCTCGCGGAACCCGGTCGACAGGTCATCGAGGACGGTGACCGCGTGGCCGGCCTCCAGCAGATGCTGGGCGACCACGCTGCCGACATAACCCGCACCACCGGTGACCAGGTACTTCCTCTGGGGCTTGCTCACTCGCTCGCTACCTCTCGCAGTCGCTGGGCCGCGGCCTCCGGCGGCACATCGTTGATGAACACGTTCATGCCGGATTCCGAACCGGCGAGGAACTTCAGCTTGCCGGAGGTGCGTCGAATGGTGAAAAGCTCCAGGTGCAGCCCGAAGTCCTCACGCCCGGGGACACCGAACGGCGCCTGGTGCCAGGCCGAGATGTACGGGGTCGGCGGCTCCGAGGGGCCGAAGATCCGGTCGAACCGCCTCAGCAGCTCCAGGTAGATCCGCGGGAACTCGGCGCGGGCCGCCTCGTCGAGCTCGCGCAGGTCGGGGACGCGGCGGCGCGGGTGGAGATGGACCTCGTAGGGCCAGTGCGCCGCGTACGGCACGAAGGCGACCCAGTGCTCGCCGCTGAGGACGATCCGTGAGCCGTCCTCCTCCTCGCGGGCCACCACGTCGTCGAAGAGGTTGCGGCCGGTCTCGGTCCGGTGGGCCTCCATCGAGCGGAGCATCAGCTGGGTGCGCGGGGTGACGAAGGGGTAGCCGTAGATCTGCCCGTGCGGATGGCCGAGCGTGACACCGATCTCGGCTCCCCGGTTCTCGAAGCAGAACACCTGGGTGACCTGCTCCAGCTCGGCGAGTTCGGCGGTGCGGTCGGTCCATGCCGCGAGGACCAGGGCGGCCTGCTCCTCGGTGAGGTCGGCGAACGACGCGTCGTGGTCGGAGGTGAAGCAGACGACCTCGCAGCGGCCGGAGTCGCCGGCGAGGGAGGGGAAGCGGTTCTCGAAGACGGCGACCTCGTAGTCCGCCGCGGGGATCTCGCTCAGCCGGCCCTCGCGCGAGGGGCAGAGCGGGCACTCGTCGGCCGGCGGGTGGTAGGTGCGGCCCTGGCGGTGCGAGGCGATGGCGACGCTGTCGCCGAGCAGCGGGTCACGACGGATCTCGGACGAGGTCGAGACGGCGTCGAGGGGCCGTCCGTCGACGGCGTCACGCACCGTGTCCTCGCGGCTGTCGTAGTAGAGCAGCTCCCGGCCGTCAGCGAGCCTCGTAACCGTCTTCTTCACCAGGTTCCTCCAAACATAACCAAACACAAGAAACCACAAGTGAACATTCGCGTCAATGGAATGAGGGGCGAGATGGGGGGTGTGAGCAGAATCTCTCGGGCCTCTCCCCAGGAATCACGGGCATACGATCACGATCAAACAAAGAACCCCAGAGAAAGTGTTCATTTTTTGAACATATGAGCGTAGTTTCCTTCGCGTTAAGTTCGCGCAACGAAGCGGGTACCCCCACATGCACTACCTGGCCGAAGGGCTTCGGCTCCCCACGAACGGGCTCGACTACACGATCCTGGCGATCTACTTCGTCGTCGTCCTCGGTATCGGCTTCGCCGCACGGGCAAGCGTGAAGACGAGCCTCGACTTCTTCCTCTCCGGCCGTTCGCTGCCCGCCTGGGTCACCGGCCTCGCCTTCGTCGCAGCCAACCTCGGTGCCACCGAGATCCTCGGCATGGCGGCGACCGGAGCCCAGTACGGTGTCGCGGTCGTGCACTGGTACTGGATCGGCGCCATCCCGGCCATGGTCTTCCTGGGCCTGGTGATGATGCCGTTCTACTACCGGTCGAAGGTCCGCTCGGTGCCGGAGTTCCTGCTCCAGCGCTTCGACAAGTCGGCGCACCTGCTGAGCTCCGTGCTCTTCGCCTTCGCCGCCATCCTGATCGCGGGCGTCAACCTGTATGCGCTGTCGATCGTCGTCGAGGCGCTGCTCGGCTGGCCGCAGTGGGTCGCCATCGTGGTCGCGGGCCTCTTCGTCCTCGTCTACATCACCATCGGTGGTCTCTCCTCGGCGATCTACAACGAGGTGCTGCAGTTCTTCGTCATCCTCGCCGCCCTGATCCCGCTGACCCTGCTGGGTCTCAAGCGCGTCGGTGGCTGGGACGGTCTGACCGGGTCGCTGGAGAAGAGCCACGGCTCCAACTTCCTCTCCGCCTGGGGCGGCACCGGCATCGGTGACGCGAACCCGCTCGGTGCCAACTGGCTGACGATCGTCCTGGGCCTCGGCTTCGTGCTCTCCTTCGGCTACTGGACGACCAACTTCGCCGAGGTGCAGCGCGCGCTGTCCGCGAAGAACCTCTCCGCCGCCCAGCGCACCCCGCTGATCGCCGCGTTCCCGAAGATGTTCATCGTCTTCCTGGTGATGATCCCGGGCCTGGTGGCCGCCGTCGTCGTGCCGCAGATCGGCACCTCCGGCTCCGACCTGACCTACAACGACGCCATCCCCGTGCTGATGCAGGAACTGCTGCCCAACGGTGTGCTCGGCATCGCGGTGACCGGTCTGCTGGCCGCGTTCATGGCCGGTATGGCGGCAAACGTGTCGTCGTTCAACACGGTGTTCACGACCGACATCTGGGCGCGGTACGTCAAGAAGGACCGCCCGGACACGTACTACCTGCGCTTCGGCCGGCTCATCACGGCGATCGGCGTGCTGGCCTCCATCGGCACGGCCTTCATCGCCGCGAGCTTCTCGAACATCATGAGCTACCTCCAGACGCTGTTCTCCTTCTTCAACGTCCCGATGTTCGTGGTCTTCATCATCGGCATGTTCTGGAAGCGCGCCTCGATGAAGTCCGGTGTCTGGGGCCTGGTCGCGGGTACCACCGCCGCGATGATCAACTACTTCGTGATCTACAAGCAGGGAATCATCAGCATTCCCACCGACCAGGGCGCCAACTTCGTCTCCGCGATCGTCGGTTTCGTCGCCGGTGCGGTGGTCATGGTCGTCGTCACGCTGTTCACGGCCCCGAAGCCGGAGAAGGAACTGGCCGGTCTGGTCTACGGAACCGAATCCCCGGACGCCGACGAGGCACCGGAGGAGGGCGACAGCGCCTGGTACCGCAAGCCGGCCCTGCTCGGCTGGGGCGCCGTCGTCCTCGCCGCCCTGTGCTACATCCCCTACTCGTTCTGATCGGAGGAACTCACCATGTCCGACCTGCGCAAGGAAGTCTCCGAACTGGAGCAGAAGTCCGCGACCGCGGCCCGTCTCTTCGACATCCGGCGGATCATCGGCGGCCTCTTCGTGGTCTACGGCGTGATCGTCACCATCGCCGGGATCAACCCGTCCGACGCGGACCTGAAGAAGGCCGAGGGCGTCCACATCAACCTGTGGACCGGCCTGGCCATGCTGGTCCTCGGTCTGCTTTTCCTGCTCTGGCTGAAGCTGCGTCCGATGAAGACGCCGTCCGACGCTCCGGCTCCGGCCGACGACTGACGCACACCGCTCCGGCGCCCGGGCCCGGCGGCATCAACCGATGCCGCCGGGCCCGGGTCTGTCCGTGGCCACCCGGTCCAGCAGTCCCGTGCGGGCCGCGAGCGCCGCTGCCTCCAGCCGTGAGCCGACGCCCAGTTTCATCAGCACCCGCTGCACATGCGTCCGCGCGGTGCTCGACGCGATCCGCATCCCGGCCGCGATCATCCGGGTGTCCTCGCCCTCGACGACCCGCATCAGGACCTCGACCTCGCGCGGGGTGAGCGTCTCCAGGAGCCGCTGCCCCTCGTCGTCCGGCGCCGCGGTCGGATCGAGCAGCTCGGCGAAGGCGTCCTGCAGCAGCTGCGGCGCCACCGCGGCCTCTCCGGCCCGCGCCTTGATCATCGCCCGCTCGACGCCCTCCATGCGCTCGTCGTGCCGCACATAGCCCGCGGCACCCGCCGCGAAGGCCGCCGCGATGCCGAGCGGGCTGGGCACCGGCCCGAGCACCACCACGGCCACCTGCGGGCGCTCCCGCCGGATCCGTACGACCGGATCGAAGGCACCGGGTTCGGCCGGTGCCGCGGTGCCGAACAGACAGACCTCCGGAGCCCTGCTGACCACCAGCTCCGCGGCCCCGGCCGTCGGCGCGGTCGCCGCGAGCACCCGGTGGCCCCGCAGTTTCAACGCCGAGGCGAGCGCCTCGGCGAGCAGCCTGTGATCATCGACCACCATGAGCCGCACGCCCATCGAGCACCCCCAAAGCACCGGCGCCAGGCCCCCCGGCCCGCCCTGACCCGGCAAGCTACACGCTTGTTCGACGTTCTGGAGCCCTTACCCCTGAGAAGGCCCCAGAAGTGTCGGATTATGCGCTGCCCGAGGCTGACCGGCAGACGGAAAACGATCGGCCCTGCCGGTCGAATGATCGACCGGCAGGGCCGGATGCCAGGTGCCGCCGGTGGATCAGCCGGTGGCGAAGGAGAGGGCGAGGTAGTCCTTGTCGTCCAGCGAGCTCCCGCTCGGCTTGCTGACCATCATCTCGGATATGTACAGGTGACCGTCGGAGTAGAGCATCTCGGAGTAGTCCGAGGAGAAGCCGCTCTCGGCGTCACGGACGGCCTCGTCGCTCGGGTTCTCCATCAGCACGGTCTGCTTGAAGGTGGTGCCGTCGATGGAGACGATCTGGCCACCCTTGTCGTACGGGGGCGTCTTGTACGCGATGATGTTTCCGCCGTCCATGCGGAGCGGGAACATCGTGTAGCGGTCGCCCGCGTCGGCCCGGTCACCGGTCAGCTTTCCGGTGGTGAGGTCGAAGGCGACGATCTCGTTGGTGTCGCCGTACTCGCCGGTGCCCTCGTGGTCCTCGGTCGGCACATAGATGCGGTTGTTGCCGACGGCCAGCTTCCGGCAGCTCTCGACCTCGGTGGAACCACAGCGCGCGGCGTACTTCTCGCCGTCCGCCGCGATCCGGGTGAGCAGCTTGCCGGTGGAGGCGTCGATCGAGAAGAAGTCCGATATGCCGCTGCCGTCACCCGCGGTTTCGCCGACGTCGGCCGCGACGACGAGCGGCTTGGTGGACACGATGCTCGCGTACTCGACGCCGGGCGGCATCTTGTACGAGGAGAGCGGGGCGCCCGTGGTCGGGTTCAGCGCCTGGATGACGAGCTGCGGGTCGTCGTACGTACCGCACCTGCGGACCACGGCGAGCGCCTCGCCGCCGGCGTAACCCGCGTCGTAGCAGCCGTCGGTGGAGACCTTCGGCTTCCAGCGCTCGGCGCCGGTCTCCAGGTCGAACGCCACGCCGCCCTGGGTGCCGGCCGCGGCGACCGTGGTGCCGCTGAGCGTGATCTCGTCGTACCGGACCGGCTCGTCACCGCTGGTGGCGGCGACCACCGACTTGTTCCACATCATCTTGCCGGTGTTCAGGTCGATCGCGCCGACCTGGTTGCACGGCGGGTACTTCTTGGCCTTGGTCGGCTTGCCGGCCTGGAAGGCGATGGCCGTCTTGTAGTCCTTGGACATGTGCCGGGAGGCCGCGCAGAGCTGGCCCTCCAGCGGGAGGGACCACAGCTTGGTGCCCTTGGCCAGGTCGTAGCCGACGATCTCGTTGACGCCGGTCTTCACATACGCCTTGTCGGTCAGCCAGGAACCGTCGACCGTGGTGACGTCACCGACCTTCGGTTCCGGAAGCTTGAAGGCCACCTTGGACGTGGTGTCCGTCGGCGCCTTCTCCTTCCCTGCGCCATCGGCGGCCCCGCCCTGACCGGCGTCCTTGCCCGCGGTGGCGCCGCCGGACCGGGACGCCTCGTCCTTCTTCCCGTCGTCGCCCCCGCCGGCGGAGAACCAGACACCCACGCCGATGATCAGCACCACGGCGACGGCCGCGGCAACGATGATCTGCATCTGGGTGCTGAACTTCTTGCCCCCCTTGTCCGGCCCGTTCTGCTGCGGCGGGTACGGCTGCTGCATCGGGCTCGTCGGATAGCCGTATCCCTGCTGCGGCGGCTGGCCCGGCGGCAGACCTTGCGAGAACCCGTACCCCTGAGGCGGCTGACCGGGCGCGGCCGCCTGCGGATAGCCGTAACCGGGCTGCGGCGGCTGGGCCTGCGGATAGCCGTAACCCGGCTGCGGGGGCTGCCCCTGCGGATAGCCGTAGCCAGGAGCCGGCTGCTGCGCCGGGCCTGCGGGCGGCGGGGCCTGCGGGGTCTGCGGGGCGCCGAATCCGCCTGCGGGCGGCGGGGTCGGGGCGCCGAACCCCCCTGCCGGAGGCGGGGTCGGGGCACCGAATCCTTCCGCGGACGGCGGATTCTGCGGGGCACCGGTGCCGCTCTGGGGCGGCTTGTCGGACGGCTCGTTGGGCGGCTGCGGGGGCTGCGTCATGTCGTACGTACCTCTGGAGGGGGGAGGGAGTCGGTGGGGCGATGAGCCGTCAGTTGCCGAAGGCCATCATGGTCTTCGTCTCCAGCTCTTCCTTGTCGTTGCGCGCGCTGACCCGTCCGCTCGCGATGAGGGAACGGCCGTCCGCGTAGACGATCTTCTCGTTGTAGAAGGTGCTCTCGATCCCGGCCGTCGACGCGGGGTGCTGCAGCAGCATCCGCACGGTGCCGCCGGTCGGTGCGAGGGTGGCGATCCCGCCGCCCTTCTCGTATCCGGCCTCCACGTAGAGCAGCACGTTGCCGCCCTCCATCCGCAGCGGCTTCACCGTGCGACCGGCCGGGGCGGCGGCCTTCCACTTCGACTTGCCGGTGTTCAGGTCGAACGCCACGACCTTGTTCGTGCGGGCGCTGCCGCTGGAGTCGGGCGAGGTCGACATGTAGAAGGTGTTGGCGTCGGCGGCCACACCGGTGCACCCGTCCAGGGACTTGCCGAAGATGGCGAAGGAGCTGCCGCAGTCCGGTGCGAACGTGTCGCCCTTGTCACTGACGATCGAGGAGCGCAAGGTGCCGTTCTCCTTGAGGGCGAGGACGCTCCACTGCTTGTCCTTCTTCAGGGAGACCACGAGCGGGCTCACCGAGTAGACCCGGTCGATCTCCCAGCCGCGCTTGGGCTGATACGTCCACCTGGGCTTCCCGGTGACCGGGTCGAGCTCCTGGATCTGATGCTGCGGATTGTCGACGTCGTCGGTGCGGCAGCTGGCGGCGGCGATCAGCTTGGCCCCGCCCGCGAAGGCGAACGGCTGGCAGATGCCCGACGGCTTGCCGAACAGCTCCTTGCCGTCGCTGACCCGGTAGGCGTTGGAGTTGCCGGTGCGCCCGACCGTCACGGTGTCACCGCTGATGGCCAGCGAGATGTCCGACATCATGTCCCAGACACCGTTCTGCTTGACCGACTTCTTCCAGCCGGCCTTGCCGGTGTTGAGGTCGATCATCTGGAGGTCGGCGCAGTCCGCCTTGTCGGTGGTGCCGTTCTCGACCCCGATGACGATCTTGCCGTCGGTGGTGGGCTGCGAGGGCGCCGCGCACAGGTCGGCGGGCAGCTTCAGCGTCCACTTCTTCTTGCCGTCGGCCACCGAGTAGCCGACGACCGAGCGGTACATGCCCTTGACCACGGTGTCGCCGGCGACCCAGGGGCCGTACACGTCCGAGCCGTTGCGCGGCAGGTCGACATCGTTCTTCTGCAGCCAGAGAACCTTCGCCTCGCCCTTCTTGCGACCGGCGTTGAGGTCGTCGTCGGCATCGCGGCCGTCCCCACTGCCGTCGCCCTCGTCGACGGAGGGCGAACTGCTCGGACCGGCCTCACCGCTCTTCTCCGCGACGGGCTTCTTCTCGTCGTCACCGCCGCTCACGGCAACGAAGACGCCGGTGCCTATCACCAGGAGCGCGGCAGCCGCGGCACCGATGATCAGCCCGGTCCTGCGCTTGGAGGAGCCGCCGCCCCCCGGGCCACCGGGGACCGGAGCGCCGGGGTACTGCTGCGGATAGCCGTAACCGGGCTGTGCCGGCTGGGCGTAGGGGCCCGGCTGCTGGGCATACGGACCGGGCTGGGCGTAGGGGCCCGGCTGCTGTGCATACGGGCCGGGCTGCGCCTGCTGACCGTACGGACCGGGCTGCTGGGGGTAGCCGTAACCGGGGGCCTGACCCGGTGCCTGGCCGGGGGCGGGCGGGTATGCGTAGCCGGGCTGCGCGGGCGGCGGAGCCTGGGGCGGCATGCCCGGCGGCGGAGCCTGGGGTGGCACGCCCGGCGGTGGACCCTGGGGCGGCTGAGGACTCCCCTGCGGCGGCTCCTGCGGCGCGCCGAACCCTCCCTGCGGCGATGGCTGGCTGGGTGGCTGAGTCATCAGCGCGTCCCCCTTTGTGCGGTCCGGTGCCCGTTCCGTTCTCCCCCGCGATTCCGCAGGCCCCAAGGAGTCCGACAAGCCCCCTTGAACTCTCCGGAAAGGAGCGAATCAGGCATGGATCCCGCGGCGTCACGACAGTCGAGCGGGGCTTCTTTGTACCACCGACCGTCCCTCGGCGACCGGGACAGTCCACCCCCTGTTCCCAAGGAAAAACCGGCCCGTGATGCCCTCGTTACGCCTGGGGCGCTCGTTCGGATCCGGCCCCACCTCGGCTTCCAGGGCCCGCTGTCGGCTTCAGCGGCTCCGTCGGCTTCTCGGCCCCGCGGCCGACCCCGCCGATCCTCGCGCGCACGAGGAAGGGGCGCCCGTTCGGACAGGCGCCCCCACATTCCCGCACCGGACGGGCTCTCGTCCCGTCACCCGCCCCACGGACCCCACCGGTCGCACCGATGGGGCCCCAGCGATCAGGCGTCCTCGGCCAGTTCCAACCAGCGCATCTCCAACTCATCGCGCTCCGAGGCCAGTTCACGCAGCTCCGCGTCCAGCTTCGCCACCTTCTCGAAGTCCGTCGCATGCTCCGCGATCTGGGCGTGCAGCGCGGTCTCCCGCGTGGAGATCTTGTCGAGCTGCCGCTCCACCTTCTGGAGTTCCTTCTTCGCCGCGCGTGCGGCCTGCGGGGAGAGGGCCGGGGCCGAAGCCGGCTTCTCCGTGGCCGCCACGGGTACGGCGGAGGGCGTGGCCGCCTCCTCCATCCGCTGCCTGCGCTCCAGGTACTCGTCGATTCCCCGCGGCAGCATCCGCAGCGTGCGGTCGCCGAGCAGTGCCATCACCCGGTCCGTGGTCCGCTCGATGAAGAACCGGTCGTGGGAGATGACGATCATCGATCCGGGCCAGCCGTCGAGGAGGTCCTCCAGCTGGGTCAGGGTCTCGATGTCGAGGTCGTTGGTGGGCTCGTCGAGGAAGAGGACGTTCGGCTCGTCCATCAGCAGGCGCAGGATCTGGAGCCGGCGCCGCTCGCCACCCGAGAGGTCGCCCACCGGGGTCCACTGCTTCTCCTTCGAGAAGCCGAACTGCTCGCAGAGCTGACCGGCGGTCATCTCCCGGCCCTTGCCCAGATCGACCCGGTCGCGTACCTGCTGGACCGCTTCGAGCACCCGCAGGTTCGGGTTGAGCTCGTGCACCTCCTGGGAGAGGTAGGCCAGCCTGACGGTCTTGCCGGCGACGATCTTCCCGGCGGCGGGCTGGACGTCGCCCTCGGTACGGGCCGCCTCGGCCAGCGCCCGCAGCAGCGAGGTCTTCCCCGCGCCGTTGACCCCGACCAGACCGATCCGGTCGCCGGGGCCGAGCTGCCAGGTGAGGTGGGTGAGCAGCGTCTTGGGGCCGGCCTGGACCGTCACGTCCTCCAGATCGAAGACGGTCTTGCCGAGCCGGGCGTTGGCGAACTTCATCAGCTCGCTCGTGTCGCGCGGCGGCGGCACGTCGGCGATCAGTTCGTTGGCCGCCTCGATGCGGTAGCGGGGCTTGGAGGTGCGGGCGGGGGCGCCGCGGCGCAGCCAGGCCAGCTCCTTGCGCATCAGGTTCTGCCGCTTGGACTCCTCGGTGGCGGCGATCCGTTCGCGTTCGGCCCGTGCGAAGACGTAGTCGCTGTAGCCGCCCTCGTACTCGTGGACGGTGCCGCGCTGGACGTCCCACATGCGCGTGCAGACCTGGTCGAGGAACCAGCGGTCGTGGGTGACGCAGACGAGGGCCGAGCGGCGCGCCCGCAGATGGCCGGCCAGCCAGGCGATGCCCTCGACGTCGAGGTGGTTGGTCGGCTCGTCGAGCACGATCAGGTCCTGCTCGGCGATGAGCAGCTTGGCCAGGGCGATGCGGCGGCGTTCCCCGCCGGAGAGCGGGGCGATGACGGTGTCCAGGCCGTGCTCGAAGCCCGGCAGGGCGAGGCCGCCGAAGAGCCCGGTGAGCACGTCGCGGATCTTCGCGCTGCCCGCCCACTCGTGGTCGGCCAGGTCGCCGATCACCTCATGGCGGATGGTCGCCTGCGGGTCGAGCGAATCGTGCTGGGTGAGAACGCCGAGGCGCAGCCCGCCGCTGTGGGTGACCCGGCCGCTGTCCGCCTCCTCCAGCTTGGCGAGCATCCGGATGAGGGTCGTCTTGCCGTCGCCGTTGCGGCCCACGACACCGATCCGGTCTCCCTCGGACACTCCGAGGGACACACCGTCGAGCAGGGCACGGGTGCCGTACACCTTGCTGACCTGCTCGACATTGATCAGATTGACGGCCATTTCGCTCCTGCTCACGGGGGATCGATCGATATCCCAGGGTAATCGGCTCGCGGCTGCGCTAGCGTGCGGCAACCGATCAAGGGGCGCGACCCCGGTCGGAAGCGCTCGGGGCATCTCGGAAGTGGGGACATCGGTGGGGAATTCCAAGGTGCGTGGCACCGTGCGCGGCGCTGTGCGCAGACCCGTGCGGGGCATGGTTCCGGCGGCGCTGCTGGCGGCGTTCGTGCTGGTGGGCTGTGCGTCCGAGTCGCGGTACGCGGACGTCGGGGAGGACACGGGGGCGTCCGGCGAGAAGCCGGCGCAGAAGACGGAGGCAGCCGGGAAGACCGCCGCCAAGGCGGGCTCGGTCGGCGCCCCCGGCTCGGCCTGCCCGATGCCCGTCTCCTTCGACCTCGCGGCGTCCTGGAAGCCGAAGGCCGCCCATGTCGACAAGGACTCCGAGATAGGCGCCGCGCTGGGGGTGCAGGGCGGGGCCGTCCTGATCTGCGAGATCGACGCGAAGCCCACGGGGAACATCGGGTATCTGCGGGTGTGGCAGGGCGAGAAGTCCGACGGCACCCCACGACGGGCCCTGGAGAGGTTCGCGGCGGACGAGGACGGCGCGGAGAAGTTCACCTACACCGAGATCAAGGCCGGTGACCTGACCGCGACCGAGGTCGATTACACGGTCTACAGCGAGCTGCTGGACGAGCGCAAGAAGGAGCGGGCGTTCGCCGTCTCCACCCCGGACGGCCCGGTCGTGGTCCACCTGGGCGGGATGGACACGGAGGAGCACGAGGCGATGCTCCCGGCGTACGAGCTGGCGAAGAAGAGCGTGCGGCTGGGGTGACGGGGCGGCGGGGACGGGCGTCCGCTCACCCTTGCCCGCCCCCTTACGCAAGACGTACGCGTTTACTCGTCGCACAGGGTGCGGAGTCTACGGGCGACGGGCGACGTACCCGGAGTTCACAGGACCACGGCCCCCGGCGCCGCGGAGACCGCGGTCCGCGCGTTGCGGCACGTCCCCGAGACGACCAGCGCCTCGGCCACCTTCCGGGCCGACTCCTCGTCCGCCACCAGGAACGCGGTGGTCGGCCCGGAGCCCGAGACCAGGGCGGCCAGGGCGCCGGCCGCGGTGCCCGCGGCGAGGGTGTCGGCCAGGGACGGGCGCAGGGAGAGCGCGGCGGGCTGGAGGTCGTTGCTCAAGGCGTCCGCCAGGGCGGCGGTGTCACCGGTCCGCAGCGCGTCCAGGAGCGTGGCGGAGGCGGCGGGCTCCGGGACGTTCGTGCCGGCCGTGAGCCGGTCGAACTCGCCGTAGACGGCCGGGGTGGAGAGGCCGCCGTCGGCGACCGCGAAGACCCAGTGGAAGGTGCCGCCGACCTCGATCGGGGTCAGCTGCTCACCGCGCCCGACGCCGAGGGCCGCGCCGCCGACCAGGCTGAACGGGACGTCGCTGCCCAGCTCCGCGCAGATGTCGAGGAGCTCCTGCCGGGTGGCGCCGGTGGACCAGAGGGTGTCGCAGGCCAGCAGGGCGGCCGCACCGTCGGCGCTGCCGCCCGCCATGCCTCCCGCGACGGGGATGTCCTTGGCGATGTGGAGGTGCACCCGGGGTTCGATGCCGTGCCGTTCGGCCAGCGCGATCGCGGCGCGGGCGGCGAGGTTCGTCGTGTCCAGGGGGACCTTCGCGGCGTCCGGACCCGAGCAGGTGATGCGCAGCTCGTCGGCGGGGGTGGCGGTGACCTCGTCGTACAGGCCGACGGCGAGGAAGACGTTGGCCAGGTCGTGGAAGCCGTCGGGGCGCGCGGCACCGACCGCGAGCTGGACGTTGACCTTGGCGGGGACGCGGACGGTGACGCTCACTCGCCCGTCCCGGGGTGCGTGCTGCCGGAGGTCTCGGAGGTGTTGTCCCCGGCCGGCCCGGACGGCTTGTTCTCGGCGATGGCGGCGAACTCCTCGACCGTCAGCGCCTCGCCGCGGGCCTGGGGCGAGATCCCGGCCGCGACCAGGGCCGCTTCGGCGGCGGGTGCGGAACCCGCCCAGCCGGCCAGGGCCGCCCGCAGCGTCTTGCGGCGCTGGGCGAAGGCCGCGTCGACGACTGCGAAGACCTCGGTCCTGCTCGCGCTCGTGGTGACCGGCTCGGTGCGCCGGACCAGCGAGACCAGACCGGAGTCGACGTTGGGCGCGGGCCAGAAGACGTTGCGGCCGATGGCCCCGGCCCGCTTGACGTCGGCGTACCAGTTGGCCTTCACCGACGGCACACCGTAGACCTTGTTGCCCGGCCGCGCGGCCAGCCGGTCGGCGACCTCGGACTGGACCATGACGAGGGTCCGCTCGATGGACGGGAAGCGCTCCAGCATGGTCAGCAGGACCGGCACGGCGACGTTGTACGGAAGGTTCGCGACCAGCGCGGTCGGTGCCGGGCCCGGCAGCTCACGGACCAGCATCGCGTCGGAGTGCACCAGGGTGAATCGGTCGGCGCGCCCCGGCATGCGGGCGGCGACCGTGGCCGGCAGCGCGCCCGCCAGTACGTCGTCGATCTCGACGGCGACGACCCGGTCCGCCGCCTCCAGCAGCGCCAGGGTCAGCGAACCGAGCCCCGGACCGACCTCGACGACGACGTCGTCCGGGCGGACCTCCGCCGTCCGCACGATCCTGCGGACCGTATTGGCGTCGATGACGAAGTTCTGGCCGCGCTGCTTGGTCGGGCGTACGCCCAGTTTCGCGGCCAGCTCGCGGATGTCTGCGGGGCCCAGGAGGGCATCGGGCTCAGTGGTGCTCACCCGGTAAGCCTACGGCCGCGGCACGGCCGTGGTCCCCGCCACGTCCCGCGCACGGTCCGGTCGGCCGGCTGGCGGGATGCCGGCCGGCACCGGTCAGTAGTCGAATGCGCGGGCCGTGTTGTCGAAGACGGCCGACGCCAGGGTGTCCTCGTCCACGCCCTTCACCTCCGCCATGGCCCGCAGCGTGACCGGGATCAGATACGGCGCGTTGGGCCGCCCGCGGTAGGGGGCGGGGGTGAGGAACGGCGCGTCCGTCTCGACCAGGACCAGTTCCGTCGGCGCGACGGCCAGCGCGTCGCGCAGCGGCTGGGCGTTCTTGAAGGTGACGTTGCCCGCGAAGGACATGAAATACCCGGCGTCCGCGCAGATCCGGGCCATCTCCGCATCGCCGGAGTAGCAGTGGAACACGGTGCGCTCGGGGGCGCCCGCGTCGGCGAGGATGCGCAGCACGTCCGCGTGCGCGTCGCGGTCGTGGATGACGAGCGCCTTGCCGTGCCGTTTGGCGATCTCGATGTGGGCGCGGAAGGACTCCTCCTGCGCGGCCATGCCCTCCGGCCCGGTACGGAAGTAGTCGAGCCCGGTCTCGCCGACGCCCCGTACGTGGTCGAGCGCGGCCAGCGCGTCGATCTCGGCGAGGGCCTCGTGCAGCGCCGCCTGCCCGCCGCCCTCGCGTGCGCCCTGCCGCGACCAGCCGTCGGGGTCGCCGTGCACGATGCGCGGCGCCTCGTTGGGGTGCAGGGCGACCGCGGCGTGCACGTTCGGGTGTGCGGCGGCGGTCTCGGCGGCCCACTGCGAACCGGCCACGTCGCAGCCCACCTGGATCACGGTGGTCACATTGACCGCCGCGGCCCGGGCCAGGCCCTCCTCGACGGTCGCGTCCTGCATGTCCAGGTGGGTGTGCGAATCGGCGACCGGCACCCGGAGGGGTTCGGGCAGCGGCGGGGCTTCGGTACGGCTCATGAAGACGATCGTACGAGCACCGGGCCGATGGGCCCTGCGGTGGAAGCCGGTGCCGCTGCGCGTGGGGGGAGCTGGTCGGTGCCGCTACCCGCGGTGGAAAGGGCGCAGCAGGCTGGAGAGCTGCCGGTGGCGTCCACCACCCGCGGGTGCGACCGCGGCGGCCACCGGGTCGCCCGCGCGGACGTCGGCGGGGCCGCCCGCCGACCGGGTCCGACGGGGGGTGCGGAGCGCCTGCTGGACGGTCGAGACCCGGCCGGACCGCATGATCCGGACCACGTGCCCGTCGCAGTTCAGGCAGGTCGGTGTGGACAGGGGTGAGGGCACCCGTTCGCCGTCCGCCTTGTATATGACGAAGGCGTTGTCCGAACCGTCGACGTGGTGCTCTATCTCGTAAGCCTGTTCCCAGCCGTATCCGCACCTCATGCAGGCGAAGGCATAGGCCTCGTGCACGGTGGTCACTGCGCTCTCACTCATGGCTGCTCCTTGGTCCGTCGGACAGGCACTCCGAAGAACGTGTCCTTGGTCCAGTGGACGCCCTCACCAGCCCAAAGGCATCAGGCCTGTCGAGTGTTGGAGCGGTTTTGGCCTCCGCGTGGCAGAAGAGCCCGGCGCGCGGCTCGCGCTTTACCTTTCACGCCCGTCCTTTGCCGTCCGCGGAACCGGTTCGCTCCGCGTTCTTTGCCGCGACGACGGCATCGAAGACGTCCCGCTTGGGCAGCCCCGCCTCCGCGGCGACGGCGGCGATCGCCTCCTTGCGCCGCTCCCCCGCCTCCTCGCGCACCCGCACCCGGCGTACCAGTTCCGCGGCGTCCAGTTCCTCGGGGCCGGATTCGGCCGCGCCCTCGACGACGACGGTGATCTCGCCGCGTACCCCTTCGGCCGCCCAGGCCGCCAGCTCGCCCAGCGGGCCGCGCTTCACTTCCTCGTAGGTCTTGGTCAGCTCCCGGCACACGGCCGCCCTGCGGTCGTCGCCGAAGACCTCGGCCATCGCCGCGAGGGTGTCGTCGAGCCGGTGCGGGGCCTCGAAGAAGACCAGGGTGCGGCGCTCGTCGGCGACCTCGCGCAGCCGGCCGAGCCGCTCGCCCGCCTTGCGCGGCAGGAAGCCCTCGAAGCAGAACCGGTCGACGGGCAGTCCGGACAGGGCGAGCGCGGTGAGCACGGCGGACGGGCCGGGGACCGCGGTGACCCTGATGTCCTTCTCCACGGCGGCGGCCACGAGCCGGTAGCCGGGGTCGGAGACCGACGGCATTCCGGCGTCGGTGACCAGCAGGACGCGCGCGCCGCCGGTCAGCGCCTCGACGAGTTCGGGCGTACGGGCCGACTCGTTGCCCTCGAAGTAGGAGACGACCCGCCCCGTGGTGTGGACCCCGAGTGCCTGGGTGAGCCGGCGCAGCCGCCGGGTGTCCTCGGCGGCGACGACATCGGCCGTCTCCAGTTCGACGGCGAGGCGGGGCGGGGCGTCCGCCACATCGCCGATGGGGGTTCCTGCGAGTACCAGCGTTCCAGTCGTTCCAGTCACAGAAGCCATCCTCCCAGCACGGGCGACAGCATTCGCACAGACGCGTTCCCTACGATGGCGCAGTGACGAGTACTGCGCCCGAAGCCCCACAGGGTCAAGACGCCGGGACACCGCACGGCGAAGAGCCGGCCTTCTGGCAGCAGCGGCTGCGCCGCTTCGGCCATCGGCCCCGGCCCGGGATCGGGCTGCGCGAACGGCTGGTTCCGCCGTACACCAGGCCCAGCACCCAGATGTGGGCGGTGCTCGGCATCTCCCCGCCCAGGGCCGAGCGCCTGGTGCGGTGGTCCGCCTGGGGCGGTCCGCTGCTGGTGGCGCTGGTCGCGGGGGTGCTGCGGTTCTGGAACCTGGGCAGCCCGCACGCGCTGATATTCGACGAGACGTACTACGCCAAGGACTCCTGGGCCCTGATCCACCGCGGGTACGAGGGGAACTGGCCCAAGGACGTCGACAAGCTGATCCTCGACGACCCGTCGAAGGTGCAGATCCCGGTGGATCCGGGCTATGTGGTGCATCCGCCGGTCGGCAAGTGGGTCATCGGGCTCGGTGAGCAGCTCTTCGGCTTCACACCGTTCGGCTGGCGGTTCATGGTGGCGGTGCTCGGCACGCTGTCGGTGCTGATGCTGTGCCGGATCGGGCGGCGGCTGTTCCGCTCGACGTTCCTGGGATGTCTGGCGGGCACCCTGCTGGCCGTGGACGGGCTGCACTTCGTGATGAGCCGCACCGCGCTGCTCGACCTGGTGCTGATGTTCTTCGTGCTGGCGGCGTTCGGTGCGCTGCTGATCGACCGCGACTGGGCGCGGAGCCGACTCGCCGCCGCGCTGCCGGTCGACGAGGAGGGGGTGCTGCGCCCGGATGCCGGTGTCGCGGAGCGGCTGCGCCTCGGCCTGCGTCCCTGGCGCCTGGTCGCCGGTCTGATGCTGGGGCTGGCCTTCGCCACCAAGTGGAACGGCCTGTACATCCTGGTCGGCTTCGGTCTGATGACGGTGCTGTGGGACGTGGGCGCGCGCCGGACCGCCGGCGCGGTCCGCCCGTACACGGCGGTGCTGAAGCGGGACCTGCTGCCCGCGTTCGTCTCGACGGTCCCGGTCGCGATCCTCACGTATCTCGTCTCCTGGACCGGCTGGATCGTCACCGACAAGGGCTACTACCGCGACTGGGCGCAGACCGACGGCCGGGGCGGCAACTGGACGTGGCTGCCCGACTGGCTGCGCAGCCTGTGGCACTACGAGTACCAGGTCTACGAATTCCATGTGAACCTGACGTCCGGACACACCTACCAGTCCAACCCCTGGAGCTGGATCGTGCTCGGCCGGCCCGTCTCGTACTTCTGGGCGGAGGAACCGGGCTGCGCGGCCTCGGAGACCGGCAAGTGCTCCCGTGAGGTGCTGGCGATCGGGACGCCGCTGCTGTGGTGGGCGGCGTGCTTCGCCCTGGCGTACATCCTGTGGCGGTGGTTCTTCCGGCGCGACTGGCGCGCGGGCGCGATCGCCTGCGGGGTGGCGGCGGGCTGGCTGCCCTGGTTCCTCTACCAGGAGCGGACGATCTTCCTCTTCTACGCGGTCGTCTTCGTGCCGTTCCTGTGTCTGGCGGTCACGATGATGATCGGCGCGATGCTGGGGCCCGCGGCGGGGTCCGGGTCCCGGGAGGAACCCGTCCTGGTGGCCGGTGATCCGCCGGGAGAACG
Source organism: Streptomyces sp. NPDC052052 (assembly GCF_040680455.1). NCBI lineage: Bacteria > Bacillati > Actinomycetota > Actinomycetes > Kitasatosporales > Streptomycetaceae > Streptomyces > Streptomyces sp. NPDC052052. The sequence continues at coordinate 163,895 of NZ_JBFAWU010000010.1, forward strand.
GCGGCGGATGGTGGGGGCGATCGCAGCGGGCGTGCTGGTGCTGCTGATCATCTGGAACTTCATCTACTTCTGGCCGATCTACACGGGCACACCGATTCCGGACGGGTCCTGGCGGAACCGGATGTGGCTGGACACCTGGATCTGACTGGGAAAACGCACCAAGAGGCCGCAGTCGACGACTGCGGCCTCTTGGTGGTTGTTGGCCATCATCGGTAGCCGTGTGGCCCCACACCCCACACAGACACACACGGCAACCCGCTACTAGCTACTGGAGCGTGTCCGACGGGTCGCTTCATGCAGACCGTCCCCACCTCCAGGACTGCCGTCGCTCCGCCGTCCGTACGGCCTTCCCAGCCGGCCGCGAAGGCCTTGGGCGGGCCGGGGCAGCGGCCCCGCTCCCGACAGCCATGCCACCTGAATGGGGCAACATGACGTGCCGCCCACGTGGGCGATGATCAAGCTGGCTAGTACCCCCCACCGAGGCAATCCGTGAAAGGGGAACCACATGCGCATTCGACGAATCCTCTCCGCCGTCATCGCCACGGCAGCCCTCGCCGGACTCGGTCTCACAGGCGCCGCCACCGCCACCGCACAGGGTGCCCCATCCGTCGTCAGCCCTTCTCAGTGCAGGGAGGGCGGCGGGGAGCCCCGCATCGACTTGCCGGGCAACCCCTGCATGGGCGGTACATACGACGGCCAGGCGGTCGACTAAACCCCTACAAGGCGCCCCGCAGCCACGCGCTGCGGGGCGCTCCCGCGCGAGCGTGGCCGGGAGAGTCGCAGGGACTGTGCCGACCCGCACCAGCGTTCGCGGCCAGGCGTGGGGTGAGGCGCCGACGCGTTCACATCCCACGTATCGCATTCCGGTAACAACGGTCCTCCCTGTCCCTGCCCTCACATAGCCTCCACAGCAGCAACACCCTGAACACGTTCAGGGCGAGCTCCTGGGGAGGGGACTGCAGGGATGCGCAGCGGAGCGAAGGTGGCCATCGTCGGCGGAGTGTTCGCGGTCGTCGTCGGCGGGGTGGGCTACGGGGCGTACAACGTCCTGGACGGCCTGACCGGCGGCGGGGGCACGGACAACAGGACCACGTCCGCCGAGGTGAAAACGGGGCCGGTCACCGAGGCGGAGATCGCCGAGGTGTCGAAGAAGTTCCTCAAGGCCTGGGCGAGCGGTGACGCGACCGTCGCCGCCCAGCTCACCAACAACGCGACCGAGGCCGAACCGCTCCTGAGCGGGTACCGCGAGAACGCCCATGTCACCCGGGCCGCGATCACTCCGGGCGCGGCAACCGGCACGAAGGTGCCGTACACGGTCAAGGCGACCGTCTCGTTCGAGGGCAAGTCCGCGCCCTGGTCGTACTCCTCCGCGCTGACCGTGGTGCGCGGCCTGACCACCGGCAGGCCGCTGGTCGACTGGGACCCCGCCCTGATCCACCCGGAACTGACGGCCGGTGCGTCGCTCCGGACGGGCCGGGCGGCCACGCCGTCGATCGAGGCCGTCGACCACAACGGCGAGGTTCTCACCAAGGAGAAGTACCCCTCCTTGGGATCGATCCTGGACGCGCTCCGCGAGAAGTACGGGGAGAAGGCCGGCGGGACCGCGGGCATCGAGACCTGGATCGAGAGCGCGGACGCGGGCAGCCCGGACAAGACCCTGCTGACCCTCGCCAAGGGCACGCCGGGCAAGCTGCGCACCACGCTGGACGCGGGCGCACAGGCGGCGGCCGAGGCGGCCGTGAAGAAGTTCAGCCAGGCCTCGGTGGTCGCGGTCAGGCCCTCCACGGGCGCGATCCGCGCGGTGGCGAACAATCCGGCCACCGGATTCAACGCGGCGATGCAGGGCAAGCAGGCGCCCGGCTCGACGATGAAGATCGTGACGGCGGCGATGCTGATCGAGAAGGGCCTCACCTCGGCCGGCCAGAAGATCGAGTGCCCGCCGACCGCGATGTACATGGGCCGCACCTTCAAGAACCTGGACGGCTTCTCCATCCCCGACGGCACACTGACGACCAGCTTCGCCCGGTCCTGCAACACCGCCTTCATCAAGCTGATCGACGACACCAAGGACGACGCGGCGCTCGCCAAGGAGGCCCGCGACGTCTTCGGGATCGGCCTGAACTGGCAGACCGGTTTGGTGACCTACGACGGCAGCGTGCCCGAGGCCACCGGGGGCGAGGCGGCCGCCCAGTACATCGGTCAGGGCACGGTCCAGATGAACGCGCTCAACATGGCCTCCATCACCGCCACCGCACGCAACGGCACCTTCCGCCAGCCGATCCTGGTCGACCCCGACCTGGACGGCCGGCCGATCGCCACCGCCTCCAGGTCGTTGTCCCCGAACGTCTCCCAGCAGCTCACCAACATGATGCGGCAGACCGCCAGTTGGGGCACCGGCAAGGCCGCGATGGCATCGGTCGGTGGCGACAAGGGGGCCAAGACGGGCTCGGCGGAGGTGGACGGCCAGGCCACGTCCAACAGTTGGTTCACCGGCTTCAGCAACGACCTGGCCGCGGCAGCGGTCGTCCAGTCCGGCGGGCACGGCGGCGACGCGGCGGGGCCGGTGGTGGCGGCGGTGCTGCGCGCGGGGTCCTGACGCGTCGGTGCCGTTGACGCTCATGCCCGCGCGCCCGGAATCTCGTCGCACGCGCCGCGCCGTTTTCGCTAGCGTGCGGGCATGAGTACCCCCGACACCACCGCTGCCGAAGCCCACCCCCGATTCGCCGAAGCCCTGCGGGAGCTGGGCATCCAGGTCGAGGTCCGCCGGTTCCCGGAGGCCACCCGTACCGCCGCAGAGGCCGCCGCCGCGATCGGCTGCGAGCTCAGCGAGATCGTCAAGTCCCTGATCTTCGAGGCCGACGGCGTCCCGGTCCTGGTCCTGATGGACGGCTCCTCACGCGTCGATGTCGAGCTCGTCCGCGCGGAGTTGGGCGTCGGGAAGGTCAAGCGGGCCGGGGCCGACCTGGTCCGGGAGACGACCGGGTACGCCATCGGGGGCGTACCGCCCTTCGGGCACCGCACCAGGACCCGGGTGCTGGCGGACCGCGGGCTGCTGGACCACGATGTGGTGTGGGCGGCGGCGGGCACCCCGCACACGGTCTTCCCCCTCGACCCCAAGACGCTGATCGGGCACGCCGGCGCAACCGTGGTGGATGTGCGCGAGCAGTCGAAGTGACGCCGCTGGTCGCCCTCGCCGTCCTGATCGCCGCGGTCACGCACGCCAGTTGGAACGCGATCGCGCACGCCCTCAAGGACCAGCTGCTCTCCTTCACCCTGATCTCCGGGGGCGGGCTGCTGTTCAGCGCGGTCATCGCCTGCTTCGCCCCGTTGCCGGCCGCCGGGGCCTGGCCGTATCTGCTGACCTCGGCCGCGCTTCATGTGGCGTACATGATGCTGCTGATGCGTTCGTTCACGCTGGGCGACTTCGGCCAGATGTACCCGATCGCCCGGGGCACGGCGCCGCTGGTGGTGACGGTCCTGGCCGCGGTCTTCGTCGGTGAACGCCCCGACGGCTGGGCCACGGCGGGCGTCGCGGTGGCCTCGGCCGGACTCGTCGGGCTCGCCCTGTGGGGCATCCGGGGCTCCGGCACCCGCCCGGACTGGCCCGCCCTGATGGCCGCCCTCGCGACCGGCCTGGCGATCGCCGGGTACACCACCGTGGACGGGGTCGGGGTGCGCGCCTCGGGTACCTCGCTCGGTTACGTCGCCTGGTTGCTGATCCTGCAGGGGGCGGCCGTCCCGGCCTACGCCCTGTACCAACGCAGGGGCGAACTCGCCTCGCAGATACGGCCGTTCCTCGTACGCGGGCTGCTGGGTGCGGCGCTTTCGGTGGCGGCGTACGGCCTGGTCCTGTGGGCGCAGACCCGCGCGGCACTGGCCCCGGTCGCGGCACTCCGTGAGTCCTCGATCATCGTGGGCGCGGCCATAGGCGCGGTGTTCTTCAAGGAACGGTTCGGCACGCCGCGTATCGCGGCGGCGGGGCTGATGGTCGTGGGCATCGGCCTGATACTGCACGCGGCCTGAGCGGCGCGGTGCGCGCGGGCCGGGGTCACACACGGGCCCCGCCGCCGTTCACGGAGCGGGCGCGCGCCGATGCCGCACGCGGCGTGAACGCCGGGAGCGTCGGGCCGACGCCTCACGCGGACCGCTTCCGGCCACGACGTGTCGCGATGCCGGGCCACTGCCCTGGGCAACAGCCCAGCACCGCCGCAACCGCCCCCGCTACTCGCCCGAAATCGCCTGCTGGAAGCCGTAGTTCACCGCGGTCAGCCCGCCGTCCACCCGCAGCATGGTCCCGGTGATCCAGGACGCGTCGCGCGAGGCGAGGAAGGCGACGGCGGAGGCGATGTCGTCCGGTTCGCCGACCCGGCCGAGCGGGTAGAGGCCGCTCACCCGGGACAGTTCGGCGTCACGGCCCGCCCAGGCGTCGGTGCGGATCGTGCCGGGGACGACCATGTTGACGCGGACCCCGCGCGGTCCGGCGTGGCCCGCGAGGGTACGGGTCAGGCTGGCCAGGCCGGCCTTGGCCGCGCTGTAGGCGTGACCGCCGAAGTCCTGCTCGCCGTTGACCGAGCCGATGTTGACGATCGCGCCCCGGCCGGAGGCCACCAGGTGCGGCAGCGCGGCGCGGGCGCAGCGGTAGGGGCCGGTGAGCGTGATGTCCAGGTCGCGCTGCCAGGTGGCGTCGGGCTCGTCCTCGAAGAGCGAGGCGTCGTCCGAGGCCGCGTAGGCGTTGTTCACCAGCACGTCGAGGGAGCCGAAGGCGGCGACGGCGTGGGCGACCGCGGCCTCGACCGCCGCCCGGTCGCCCACGTCGCAGGGGAGCGATGCGGCTGTCGCGCCCGTCTCGCGTATCTCCGCCGCGGTGCGTGCGGCGCGGTCGCCGTCCAGGTCGGTGACCAGGACGCGGGCGCCCTCCGAGGCCAGTCGGCGAGCTGTGGCCGCGCCGATGCCGCGGCCCGCTCCGGTGATGAGTACGCCGTGTCCGTCGAACCGTGAACCGGCGGAGTAGGGAGGAGTCATAGGGCCGACCGTACTGCCCTGATCAGGGCCTGGGCGCGAGGGTCGGCGGTGACTCCCTTCTGCAGACCGTTCGTCACATAGCCCAGGGCGATGCCGGATTCGGGGTCGGCGAAGCCGAGCGAGCCGCCCCGGCCGGGGTGGCCGAACGAGCCGGGGGCCAGGAGCGGGGCCGCCGGTCCGTGCAGCATGTAGCCGAGGCCGAAGCGGGTGTTGACGACCAGGACCCGGTCCGGGCCGGCGGACTCCTCGGTGCGGGCAAGGGTGAGTGTGGCCGGGGCGAACAGGCGCTGGCCGTCGACCGGGCCGATCATGGCGGCGTAGCAGCGGGCCAGTGCGCGGGCGGTGGCGATGCCGTTGGAGGCGGGCAGTTCGGCCGCCCGGTAGGCGGGGTCGTTCTCGTCGGGCTGGGGCGTGATGGCCCCGAAGGCGCGGCGGGTGAGGGACTCCGGGTCGCGGTAGGCCTCGGTGACGGACCGCTTGGCGCGCATCCGCAGGGTGCCGCCGTTCGCCGGGCCGGCCGGGAGATCGACGGGGCCTATCCGGCCCACCCGGTGTGCCTCGTCGGCCGGGAGGCCGAACCAGAAGTCCAGGCCGAGCGGGCGGGCGATCTCCTCGGCGACCCAGCGGCCGACGGTGCGGCCGGTGACCCGTCGTACCAGTTCGCCGATGAGCCAGCTGTACGTCTGGGCGTGGTAGCCGTGGCCGGTGCCGGGCTCCCACTGGGGGCACTGGGCCGCGACGGCATCGGGCCCGGAGATCCCGTCGGCCGCCTCGGAGGGGGTCAGCGGACGGTCGAGGGCGGGGACGCCGGCCCGGTGGGAGAGGAGGTGGCGGACGAGGACGCGTTCCTTGCCGGCCGCCTTGAACTCGGGCCAGTAGGTGCCGACCGGGGCGTCGAGGTCGACCTGGCCGCGCTGGTGCAGCATCAGCGGGACGGCGGCTGCGATGCCCTTGCCCGCCGAGCGGACGATCTGCACGGTGTCGACGGCCCACGGTTCGACGCCGTCGACGTCTCTCGTACCGGCCCACAGGTCGACGACCTTGTGGCCGTCCCGGTAGACCGTGACGGCCGCGCCGCGTTCGCCGCGCTGCTCGAAGTTACGGACGAAGGCGTCCCGGACCGGTTCGAATCCGGCTGCCACCGTGCCCCGTATGTCGACATCTGCTTCTGCGCTCCCGCTCATCCCCCCATGGTGCATCCCGGCGCGGACCGGACGCGGGGCGGGTCACCCCGTGGGCAGCGTCACCGAACGCGGGTCGAAGCCGAAGGGCAGCTCCAGGCGGTGGGAGCGCATCAGCTCCTCGTCGCAGAGCAGGTCCTGGGTGCGGTCGTCGGCGGCGATGACGCCGTCGCTCAGCACGACCGCGCGCGGGCAGAGCTCCAGGGCGTAGGGCAGGTCGTGGGTGACCATGAGCACGGTGACGTCCAGGGACCGCAGGATGTCGGCGAGTTCGCGCCGCGAGGCCGGGTCCAGGTTGGAGGACGGCTCGTCCAGGACGAGGATCTCCGGTCGCATCGCGAGGACGGTGGCGACGGCGACGCGGCGGCGCTGGCCGAAGGAGAGGTGGTGCGGCGGCCGGTCGGCGTACTCCTCCATGCCGACCTGTCGCAGGGCCTCGACGACGCGTTCCTCCAGTGCGGCGCCGCGCAGCCCGGAGGCGGCGGGGCCGAAGGCGACGTCCTCGCGGACGGTGGGCATGAAGAGCTGGTCGTCGGGGTCCTGGAAGACGATGCCGACGCGGCGGCGGATCTCGGCGAGGTTGCGCTTCTCGACCGGGAGACCGGCGACCCGGACGGTGCCGGCTCCGGCGTCGAGGATGCCGTTGAGGTGGAGGACAAGGGTGGTCTTGCCGGCCCCGTTGGGGCCGAGCAGGGCGACGCGTTCGCCTCGGGCGACCGTCAGGTTCACCCCGAAGAGCGCCTGATGGCCGTCGGGGTAGGCGTAGGCGAGGCCGCTGACCTCCAGGGACGGTCCGGGGGCGGGGGGTGTGCTCATAGGGTCCATCCCAGCAGACAGATGACGAGGGCGAGTACGGGGAGTGCCGAGGCGTGGGCCCACTGGGTCCGGGAGGCGGTCACCTCGTCGATGACCGGCATGGATCCGGCGTAGCCGCGGCTGACCATCGCGAGATGGACGCGTTCGCCGCGCTCGTAGGAGCGGATGAAGAGCGCGCCCGCCGTTTTGGCCAGGACGCCCCAGTGCCGTACGCCGCGCGCCTCGAAGCCCCGGGAGCGGCGGGCGATGGACATACGGCGCATCTCGTCGGTGATCACATCGCCGTACCGGATCATGAAGGAGGCGATCTGTACGAGCATCGGCGGCAGCTTGAGCCGTTGCAGGCCGAGCAGGAGTGCGCGCAGTTCGGTGGTGGAGGCCAGGAGTACGGAGGCGGCGACGCCGAGGGTGCCCTTGGCCAGGACGTTCCAGGCGCCCCAGAGTCCGGGGACGCTGACGGAGAGGCCGAGGACGTGGGTCTGCTCGCCGGGCACCACGAACGGCATGAGCAGCGCGAACGCGACGAACGGCACCTCGATGAGCAGCCGCTTGAGCAGCAGGAGCGCGGGGATGCGGGCCAGTGCGGCGACGGCCCCGATCAGCACCGCGTAGAGCGCGAACGCCCAGACCGCCTCGCGTGGTGTGGAGACGACGACCACGACGAAGCCGAGGGCGGCGGCGATCTTGCAGTGCGGTGGCAGGGCGTGGACGGGCGAGTGCCCGGGCCGGTAGAGCCGGTGAACGTGTCCGGCGCCCATGTCAGACCGGTTCCCGGACGTGCGGGCCGGCCGCGGGCGCGTCCGGGGTGCGGCGCCGGCGGACCAGGTAGAAGACCCCGGTGCCGACCACGACCGTGGCGCCCACTCCGATCGCCCCGGCGAGGCCGCCGGAGATGCGGGCGTTGGACACGTCCTTGACGCCGTAGTCGGCGAGTGGGGAGTCCTTGGCCGCGTGCTCCTCGGTCTTCCGGTCGATGCCCTGGTCGGCTGCGACCTTCTCCAGGCCGTCGGGGCTGGCGGAGGCGTAGAAGGAGACGAAGCCCGCCAGGACGAGGGCGGTGACCAGGCCGGTGATCCAGATCCTGCGGGAGGAGCGGGCGGCGACCGGGGCGACGGGCTGCCGGGTCGGGGCGTCGACGAGTTCGCCGTCGACCCGGAGCTTGAGCGGGGTGGTGAGCCCGCGGGCGCCGTGGACCAGGTCGGGGCGTACGGCGACGACGGCACCGACGGTCAGCGCGGTGATCACCGCCTCGCCGATCCCGATGAGGACGTGGACTCCGACCATGGCGGTGAAGACCTTGCCGATCGGGATGTCGGTGGTGCCGCCGATCCAGTAGATCAGCGTGAAGACGCAGGCAGCGGCCGGTACGGAGACCAGGGCGGCGACGAAGGACGCGGCCGTCAGCGAGCGGCGGGTGCGTGGCAGCACGCCGAGGAGCAGGCGGAAGAGCGCGTAGGCGACGACGGTGGTCGTGACGCCCATGACGACCACGTTCACGCCGAGCGCGCTGAGGCCGCCGTCGGCGAAGAGGACGCCCTGCATGAGCAGGACGACGGAGATGCAGAGCACGCCGGTCCAGGGTCCGACCAGGATCGCGGCGAGCGCCCCGCCCAGCAGATGCCCGCTGGTGCCCGCCGCGACCGGGAAGTTCAGCATCTGTACGGCGAAGATGAACGCGGCGACGAGTCCGGCGAGCGGCGCGGTGCGTTCCGCCCCGGTCCCGGCCCCGCTCGCACCGGAGGCGCCCCCCAGTTCCCGGCGGGCGCCGCGCAGGCTGACGGCTACGGCACCGGCGGCGACGACACCGGCGACGGCTGAGACGGGTGCGTCGATGAATCCGTCGGGTACATGCATGGGGGCTCCGCTTCCTGCGCTCCTGCGGACGGCGTGGTGAACCGTTCGATGATAGAGCCTTGTTGCGAACTGTTCGCAAGAGCGGGGACGGCACAACTATTCTCTCGACGTGCCCATGTCGGACAATATGGGACATTAGATAACGAATGAGGAAATACAGGAGGAGTCTGCCCATGCCCCCCGTGATCCATGAGCAGGCCGAGGCCTGGCTCGTCAATGACACCCCTGATCTGCCGGCGGTGCCGGTGGACCTGCTGTACGACTCCGACGACGACGCCCAGACCGTCCATGTCTCCTTCCCCGGCGGTACCGACTGGGCCTTCGACCGCGACCTGCTGGAACGCGGGCTGCGCTCCCCCGCCGAATGCGACGACGTCCGGGTGTGGCCGTGCGGGCGGACCCAACTGGTCGTGGAGCTCCACTCGAAGGACGGCGTGGAGGTCGTGCAGCTGGACAACGCGCCGGTGATCCGTTTCCTGCACCGCACACACGACGAGAACGCCGCCGGTGCCGCACCCGAGGCACATCTGCACGCCTGACACGCACGGACAGACAGCCCCGCACAGCCCCGTAGAGCCCCGTACAGACATGCCGGAAGCCCCCGCGCCGCTCGCACGGGGGCTTCCGCACCCGGTCCCCGTCCCCACAGGTGACCGGCACATCCGGGGCCGCGTTCCGCTCAGACGCGGCCCCGGAGTTCCATGGTCCGGACACGGGGCTCCCGCCCCGCCCGGAACCGGCTCAGACGCCGACGAGCTTGCGCCCGCCGTCACCGTCACCGCCGCGTCCGGCGCCGTCGGCGTCCTCCTCGGACGTCTCGCCGAGCTGCTTGCGCAGCCCCTCGCCCTCGACGTCCACGTTCGGCAGGACCCGGTCCAGCCAGCGCGGCAGCCACCAGGCGCGCTTGCCGAGCAGCGCGAGGACCGCGGGCACGATCGCCATCCGGACCACGAACGCGTCGAAGAAGACGGCGATGGCGAGCCCGAAGCCGATCATCTTGACCATCTGCTCGCTGGAGCCGATGAAGCCGGAGAAGACCGCCATCATGATCACGGCCGCGGCCACGACGACCCGGGCGCCGTGCCGGAAGCCGGTGACGATCGCCTGACGGGGCTCCTCGCCGTGTACGTACGCCTCACGCATCCGGGTCACGAGGAAGACCTCGTAGTCCATCGCGAGGCCGAAGACCACACCCACCATGAAGATCGGCATCATCGACATGATCGGGCCGGTCTGTTCCACACCGAAGAGCGAGCCGAGCCAGCCCCACTGGAAGACCGCGACCACCGCGCCCAGGGCCGCGACGACCGAGAGCAGGAAGCCGAGGGCCGCCTTCAGCGGCACCAGGATCGACCGGAAGACCAGCATCAGCAGCAGGAAGGCCAGGCCGACGACGAGCGCCAGATACGGCAGCAGCGCGTCGTTCATCTTCTGCGAGAAGTCGATGTTCATCGCCGTGGAGCCGGTGACCAGGACCTCGGCGCCGGTGCTGGACGTGATGTCCTTGCCGGTGTCACGGATCGTGTGGACCACGTTCTCGGTCTCGGTGGAGCTCGGCCGGTCCTTCGGGATGACGGTGATCATCGCGGTGTCGCCGGCCTTGTTGAACTGGGCCGGGGTGACGGCGACGACGCCCGGAATGCCCGAGATCTCGTCGGAGACCTGCTGGACGGCGGTCTTGCCGTCGGAGCTCTTCGCGGTGTCGACGACGACCATCAGCGGCCCGTTGAAACCGGGACCGAATCCGTCGGAGAGCAGGTCGTAGGCGCGGCGCTGGGTGGTGCTGGTGGGCTGGGAGCCGTCGTCCGGCAGGCCCATCTCCAGGGACGTGGCCGGGACCGCGATCGCGCCGAGGCCGAGGACTCCGACCAGCAGCACCCACACCGGCTTGCGCAGCACGAACCGCGCCCAGCGGGTGCCCATGTTCGGCTTCGCGTCGGGCCGTTCCGCCGCCTCGGCGGCCTTGCGCGCCTTGCGTCCCATGACCCGCTTGCCCGCGAAGCCCAGCATCGCCGGGACCATGGTGAGCGCGATGAGGACCGCGATCGCGACCGTGCCGGCCGCGGCGAAGCCCATCTTCGACAGCATCGGGATGTTCACGACGGCGAGGCCGACCAGCGCGATGATGACGGTGAGACCGGCGAAGACGACCGCGGAACCGGCCGTGCCGACGGCCCGTCCGGCCGCTTCCTCGCGCTCCCGGCCCTCGGCCAGCTCGGCGCGGTAGCGGGAGACGATGAACAGCGCGTAGTCGATGCCGACCGCGAGGCCGATCATCATCGCGAGGACGGAGGTGGTGGAGCCCAGGTCGAGCACGTTCGCCAGTGCGGTGATCGTCGCGACCCCGATGCCGACCCCGATCAGGGCGGTGAGCAGCGGCAGCCCTGCGGCGACCAGCGAGCCGAAGGTGATGACCAGCACCACCGCGGCGATCGCGACACCGATGACCTCGGTGGCCCCGGTCTCCGGCACCGCCTGGAGCGCGTCACCGCCGATCTCCACGGTCATCCCGCTCTTCTGCGCCGCGTGGCCCGTGTCCTCCAGGGCGTCCCGGGTCTCGTCGGTCAGCTCCATCGAGGTGACCTTGTAGGACACCGAGACATACGCGGTGGAGCCGTCCTTGCTGACGGCGTTGCCGGTGTACGGGTCGGTGACCGAGGCGACCTGGTCCGAGCCGGACTTCAGCTCGCCGGCGATCTTCTTGACCTCGGCCTTGTTCGCCGGGTCGGTCATCTTCTCGCCGTCGGGGGCCTTGAAGACGACCCGGGCGGTCGCACCGTCCGCGCTGGCTCCGGGGAAGCGCTGTTCCAGCAGGTCGAAGGCCTTCTGCGCCTCCGTACCCGGGATCGAGAAGGAGCTGGAGGTGGCGGTGGACGCGGAGGCCGCACCGAATCCGGCGAGCGCCAGCAGAGCCACCCAGATCAGGGCGACATAGCGGCGACGCCGGAAGGTGAGCCTTCCGAGCTTGTAGAGGAAAGTGGCCACGGGGGCGTACTCCCGGTCAGGTCGTGAGGGGAAATGGGCGTGTGGAACCAGCCCGACGACGAGAGCGGCGTGTCAGGTGGAGCATGGGGAGAGGCCGTGCGAAGGGGACATCCGCACGAAGGGGACCGAGGTCAGACTCCGAGAGCGGGGAGGATCACGGAGTCGACGTAGTCGAGCAGGAACGCCCGGTCGACGGGGCGGCCGTCGACGAATTGCCGAGCGGCGAGGGCGCCTATCAGCATGTGCGGTACATATCTCAGCGCCGGGTGGTCCGGACGCAGTTCACCCCGGTCCACGGCTCGGCGCAGCATGGTTTCGAGGCCGGTCATTTCCGGCTCGACCAGCAGGTCACGCAGGGCCTGGAGCAGATCGGGATTGTCGTGGACGGCATGGCTCAGGCCCCGCATCAGCGCGGAGTCCTTCTCCATCTGGCAGTCGTCGGAACGGTTCACCACGGCGTGGAAGTCACCACGCAGCGATCCCGTGTCGACATCCGCGAGAGACACCGGCTTGTTGTGCCGCAGGGCCGTGACGACCAGCTTGGGCTTGCTCCCCCACTGGCGGTAGAGGGTGGCCTTGCTGGAACGGGTGCGGGCGGCGACGGCGTCCATGGTCAGGGCGTCGTAACCGACCTCGCGGAGCAGGTCGAGAACGGCGGCGAACAGCTCGCTCTCGCGCTCGGGTGTGAGCCGGGTGCGGGCCATGGGGCCACTCTCCTCTCTCTGCTTCAGTCCGTGATCAACGAACCGTAGTCGACCGGACCGCGGTTGATCGAACCGCGGTCGATCAACCACCACACGAACGAAACCGTTTCGTACAGTTCGACGTTACCCCACCCCCCGAGCGAAACGAAATCGTTTCGCAGTGTTCCGCACCACAAGTTGCCGGGACCCTCTCGCGCGGAAAGCATGGGAACGTGAGTGACGACGTCGCGTATCTCCGTTTCCCGCACCTCCATGAGGATCTGCTCTGCTTCGCGGCCGAGGACGACCTCTGGGTCGCACCCCTCGCCGCCGAGGGGCAGCGGCCCGGTCGGGCGTGGCGGCTGACCGTCGACCGGACCAGGGTCAGCCACCCACGGTTCTCCCCCGACGGAAGCCGTATCGCCTACACGACCTGGCGCACCCTCGACCCCGAGATCCATCTCGTACCGGTCTCCGGAGGCCCGGCCCGCCGGCTCACCTACTGGGGGTCGATGGACGCCCGGGTCCGCGGCTGGACCCCCGACCCGGAGGACACCGCCCACATCCTCGCCGTGTCCTCGCACAGGCAGCCTTTCTCGCACACCTCCTGGGCCTACGCGGTCCCGACGGACGGCAGCCCCGGCGGCAAGCTGCCCTGGGGACCCGTCTCGGACATCGCCGTCGGCACCATCGACGGCCAACGCCGGACCCTGCTGCTGACCGGCACACCGCCGCACGAACCGGCCTCCTGGAAGCGGTACCGGGGCGGCGCGATGGGGCGGCTGTGGCTGCACGGCGAGCGCCTGCTCCCCGACATCGGCGGACACCTCGACTCCCCCATGTTCGTCGGTGGCCGGATCGCGTTCCTCTCCGACCACGAGGGCGTCGGCAACCTGTACTCCTGCCTGCCCGACGGCACCGATCTGCGCCGCCACACGGACCACGACGCCTTCTACGCCCGGCACGCCTCCACCGACGGCACCCGGGTCGTGTACCAGTGCGCCGGCGACCTCTGGCTGGTGGACGACCTGACCTCACCGGACGCCCGGCCCCGGAAGCTGGAGGTACGGCTCGGCGGGCCGCGCGCCGGACGGCGTACGTACCAGGTGCCGGCCGCCAACAACGTCGACGCACTGTCCGTGGACGAGACGGGCCGGGCCAGCGCCGTCTCCGTACGCGGCAGCCTGTACTGGCTCACCCACCGCGACGGACCGGCCCGGACGATCGCCGACACCCCCGGGGTCCGGGTCCGGCTGCCCGAGATGCTCGGCAGCGGCGGCGAGGTCGCCTACGTCACCGACGCGGACGGCGAGGACGCGATCGAGATCGCCTCCCTGCCGCGCGCCAGCGGCGACCGCGAGCCCCGGCGGCTGGCCTCCGGACTGATAGGACGGGTCCACGAACTGATCTCCGACCCGGACGGCGAACGGCTGGCCATCGCCACCAACGACGGACGACTGCTGCTCCTGGACACGGCCGAGGAGTCCACCGGCGAACCCACCGAACTGATCCGGTCCGTGAACGGACCGGTCCGCGACATGGCGTTCTCACCCGACGGCGCCTGGCTGACCTGGTCCCACCCCGGGGTCGGCCGTTCGCTGCGGCAGATCAAACTGGCCCGCATCCTGGGGACCGGCTCCCCCGTGATCGTCGACGTCACCAACGGCCGCTTCGAGGACGAGAATCCCGTCTTCACCGGCGACGGACGCTATCTCGCCTTCCTCTCCTGGCGCGGCTTCGACCCCGTGTACGACGTCCACACCGGGGACCTCTCCTTCCCGCTGGGCTGCCGCCCCTACCTGGTACCGCTCTCCTCGGCCACACCCTCCCCGTTCGCCCTGACCCCCGAGGGGCGCCCGGCCGCGGGCGGTCTCGACCCGACCGGCGACGTCGTCGGCGCCGTCACCGGCGAGGGGCCGTCCACGGTCACCGTCGAGTTCGAGGGCCTGGAGAACCGCGTCACGCCGTTCCCGGTCTCCGCGTCGAAGTACTCGGCCCTGCGTCCGGTGAGCGGCGGCGGCCTCGTCTGGCTGCGCTGGCCGATCTCGGGCGCGCTCGGCGAGACCTTCGCCAACCCGGCGGACATGTCGGGCCGCCCCACCCTCGAACACTTCAACATCTCCAAGGCCAGGAAGACCGAACTCGTCGGCCATCTCGACTGGTTCGCGGTCAGCGGCGACGCGACCCGGCTGGTCGTCATGGACGAGGGCGAACTGCGCGCCGTCCCCGCCAACGAGCCCGGCGACAGCGACTCGACCGTCTACATCGACCTGCGCCGCATCCTGCACGACGTCGACCCGGCCGCGGAGTGGCGCCAGGCGTACGGAGAGGCCGGCCGCATCATCCGCTCCTACTTCTGGGAGCCCAACATGTGCGGCATCGACTGGGACGGGGTGCTCGACCAGTACCGCCCCCTGGTCGAACGGGTCGCATCCCCCGACGAGTTCGCCGACCTGATGCGCGAGGTCCTCGGCGAACTCGGCACCTCCCACGCCTATGTGGCACCGGCCCGCCGCAACGAGGGCCCGCCGCACTACCAGCGGGCGATCGGACTGCTCGGCGTGAACTTCGTGTGCCGGGAAGGCGACTGGACGATCGAACGCATCCTGCCCGGCGACTCCTCCGACTCCAAGGCCCGCTCCCCGCTGGCCGGTACCGGCATCCGGGCGGGCGCGGTCCTCACCCACGTCGACGGCCGCCCGGTCGACCCGGTGGCGGGCCCCTACCAGCTGCTGGCCGCTGCGGGGGGCACCACGGTCGAGCTGACGTTCCGTCCCGCGGACGGCGACGGCCGCTCGCGTCGCGTCGCCATCGTCCCCCTCGTCGACGAACGACCGCTGCGCTACCAGGACTGGGTGGCCAAACGCCGTGAGGTCGTGAGGGAGTTGAGCGGCGGCAAGTGCGGCTACCTGCACATCCCCGACATGGGCGGCTCGGGCTGGGCGCAGTTCAACCGGGATCTGCGCCTGGAGGTCTCCCGTCCCGCCCTGATCGTCGACGTACGCGGCAACGCGGGCGGCCACATCAGCGAGCTGGTCGTCGAGAAGCTCACCCGCACGATCCTCGGCTGGGACCTCACCCGCAACGCCCAGCCGGTCAGTTACGCCTCCAACGCCCCGCGCGGTCCGGTGGTGGCCCTGGCCGACGAGGCGACGTCCTCCGACGGCGACATGATCACCGCTGTGTTCCGCCTGCTGAAGCTGGGCCCCGTGGTGGGCCAGCGGACCTGGGGCGGTGTGGTCGGCATGACCGGCCGGCACCGGCTGGGCGACGGAACGGTGATCACGGTGCCGATGAACGCGGCCTGGTTCGACACCTACGGCTGGTCGGTGGAGAACTACGGCGTCGAACCGGACCTGGAGGCCCTGCGCACCCCGCTCGACTGGGCCGAGGGCCGGTACGCGGTCCTGGACGACGCGGTACGCATGGCCCTGGACCTGCTGGAGGCGACCCCGGCGGCCACCCCGCCGACATACGACTCGGTCCCGGACCGCCGGCGGCCACCCCTGCCGCCGCGGTAGCCGGACCAGGCCGATTCGTTCGAATCACTCCCGTGGGCCGAGGTCGTCGTTGATGATGTTCGTGTGACTCCCCGCATCAGCGCACTGATCTCGGCCTCCGGCGTCCTCGCCGCCTTGGTCCTGCTCGTCGTCGGCATTCACGAGTACTCCGAGACATCGGCCCTCTGGCTCGGAGCAGAAGCCATCCTCTTCCTCGGCGCCTTGTGCACACTCGTGCGGGACGTGCGGCGGCTGCGCACGGGCCGACGGCCTGAGCAGGCGGTTTGAGCCCCGTGGACTGGTTCGAGCAGGCCAGGGTGGCGGAACAGGGACAGGACTGGGACGTGGCGATCGCACTGGTGAGCGCCCACGCCGAGTGCTTTGCCGACGATCCCTGCCTGCACGACAACCACCTGTGGCACATGGATCTGCTGGCCCGCGCGGAACGGATCCCGGAGCTCACGGAACGCGCTCTGACGGATGTCCACGCCCATCGGAGACTCAACAGGTTGCTTGGCGAGCGGGGCATGGAAGCAGCGCTGCGTAACCGAGCCGAAGACGGTGACCGTGGCGCCCTGTACGTTCTCGTTCACCTGTTGTGCGGGACGAATCGCGTGCAGGAGGCTCAGCAAGCCATTCAAGAGATCGACCCGGAGAACGAGTACGCACGCCAGATCGTGGCCGGGGCTTCTGGGTCATAGGCGTCTGACTATCGCTTCCTGGTGAAGTCGACGGTGCCGGCTTCGGCGCAGGACCGGGCCCGGTTGCGCAGGCGACTCCCCCCAAGGACGCGGCCTTCCCTACTCAAGGCGACCACCCCGTGATCAGTTCCTTGGTCCGGAACAGGGCGGGCGCCCGCAGCTCGCACCAGACCGTCTTCCCGTACGGCCCCGGCTCCACGCCCCACCGCAACGCCAGCGCGTCCACCAGCAACAGCCCCCGCCCCGACTCGTCGCCAGCGGTCGCAGTCCGCAGGGCCGGCCAGGCGCGCGGCTCGGGATCGCTCAGCTCGACGCGGATGCGGCCGGAGCACGTACCGCTGACCCGCAGCGTCACCGGCGTCCCCTCACCGAGATGCACGATGACATTGGTCAGTAACTCACTGACGCAGAGCAGAAGATCGGACGTATCGCCGCCCCCGAACCGCTCCCGCAGCATGTGCCGCAGCTCAGGGACGGCCTTCGGCACGGCGAGCAGGTTCACCGCGAACGGCAGCGGGGTCATCCACCGGCCGCCGCATGCAGCACCTCGGCCAGCCGACGCGCGGTCGCCACATTGCAGTTGCCGAGCGCGACCAGGGGCGGCCCGGCCGTCCGCCCGGCGAGGGTCAGCGGATCGACGCCGAGCGAGGGCAGGGTGATGCCGTGCGCGGCGAGAGCGGCGCGGAGGGTGCCGATGTCCGCGCGGATGTCGTGCGGGGGTGTGCCGGGTGGGGGTGCGGCGTGGGTGTCGCCCGCCGTTTCGTTCAGCGTTCCGTCCATGATGAGCCGTCCACCTTTCGTTGCGTATGGTGACGAACCCCTCACACGCTGCCGCACAGTTCCCTACCTTGAAAGGGTTTCCCGCTCCACAACGCACAGCGCGAAAGGTGGTCAGAAGTGGCTACGCGCAAGGAGATCGACGGCTCGGCAGGCGTCCCGCAGTTCTACGGCAAGGAACTCCGCTTCAAACGGGAGGAGGCGGGCCTGACTCTGGAGAAGCTGGTGGACGGCAGCTTCTACGGCATCACGTACCTCAGCGAGATCGAGCACGGCCATCGCCGGATGCCCGTGGACCTGGCCCAGCATGTGGACCGGGTGCTGAGCACGGACGGGTTCTTCCAACGGCGGTGCGAGGACGTACGGAAGGCGCGGCGCAAGGGTCACGCGGAGTACTTCGAGCGTGTACTGGATGCGGAGAAGCACGCCGAAACCATCGACGAGTGGTCCCCAACGGTCTTCCCTGGCCTGCTTCAGACGAGGCCGTACGCGCGGGCCGTAATCTGCGCCGAGCGGCTACCGGAGCCCCAGGAAGAGACCGACGCGAAGGTCGACGCACGGCTGGAGCGAGCGCAGCTCTTCGAGAAAAACCACCGAACCCCGCAGTACTGGACCGTGCTGAGCGAGTCCCTACTGCGCCTGCCGATCCTGCCGTCACACCAAATGGCCGAGCAACTCGACCACGTCGCCGCTCTCACCCGGCGCGGCCGAATCTTTACGCAAATCCTTCCGTGGAACACAGGAGCTCACGCCCTCATGATGGGCAACGCCCTGATTCTGGACTTCGCGGACGCTCCCCCGTTGGCCTACACAGAAGGCCAGCACCACGGAATTACCGTCGACGATCCGGGCCTCGTGAAGCAGTATCGGAGGTCGTACGATCTCCTGAGGGCCGCCGCTTTGCCGCTGGAGGCGTCCCTCGCCATGATCGAGGATGCGGCAGAGGAATACCGACATGGTGCGCAATCTCATCGACTTGAGCGCCGCGACCTGGCGTAAGAGCAGCCACAGCAACTCCTCCGGAGGCAACTGCCTCGAAGTCGCCGAGGAGTTCGCTCACTGGCGCAAGAGCAGCCACAGCAACGGCAGTGGCGGCAACTGCGTCGAAGTCGCCGACGGGTTCGCCCAGTGGCGCAAGAGCAGCCACAGCAACGGCGATGGCGGCGAATGCCTCGAAGTCTCGGACGGACTCCCCGGCCTCGTCCCCGTCCGCGACTCCAAGCGCCCCGAAGGACCCGCGCTCGTCGTCACCGCATCCGCCTGGACCCCGTTCATCGAGTCCGTCAAGGCGGCCTGACCGCACCACCGCTCACCGCAAGACCCGGGGCGCACCCCGCACCGCGCCACGTGCAAAAGGTGCACCCGGCGTCCCGGGTGCACCTTTCACAGACAATGCGTAGGGTTACGCAGCGTCAGCGGCCGAACTCGTCGCGGAATTCACCGGCCGACTCCTGGGCCTCGTCGTAGCCCTGCTCCGACAGCTCCGAGGCGCGCTCGGACACGTCCTGCGTCCGCTCCTGGACCTCTTCGCGACCCTCTTCCTGACTGCTCTTCGCCTGGTCGGCGAGGTCCTGCGCCTTGTCCTTGAACTGGTCTGCGATGCCCATGCTATTCACTCCTCGTGAGATGCCTGGTGGCCCGTAACGGCCTCGACAAGAGTGACACGATCGGACATTTGGCGCATTTCGATCATCCGGACTGTGAGCGTTCCGCCCGTGCGTCCCGGTCCGCGGCACCCCCCGCGCCCACCAATCCCTTGCTCACGCCCTCCAACCGCGGCCCGAACCGTCGCATCTCCCGCTGCCCGACGACACCGATCAACGAGGGCAGGTAGCCCCGCACGGACTGCATCCCGCGCAGCCACCACTGCGCGTACACGTGCGGGGAACGCCGCTCGATCCCGGCCACCAGCCGGTCGACGGCCGGGCCCAGCGGATACGTACGGTTCGACGGCCAGGGCAGCCGCTGCCGCAGCTCTCGCATCACGTCGTCCTGGTCGGCGCCCCGCACCATGTCCGTGTCGGTCCAGGACAGATAGCCGACCCCGACCTTCACCCCGCGATAGCCGACCTCGGCGCGCAGGCTGTGCGCGAACGCCTCCACACCCGACTTGGACGCGCAGTACGCCGTCATCATCGGCGCGGGCGTGATCGCCGCGAGCGAGGCGATCTGCAGGAAGTACCCCCGGCTCTCCATGAGCACCGGCAGGAACGCCCGCCCGGTCACCGCGCCGCCGATCAGGTTGACCTCGATGACCCGGCGCCACGCCTCTGGATCCGAGTCGACGAACGGACCGCCCGTCGCGACACCGGCGTTGGCGACGACGATGTCGACCTTCCCGAACCGCTCCTTGACCTGCTCGGCGACCCGCACCATCGCCTCGTGGTCGGTGACGTCCGCGAACCAGTGGTCGCTCTCCGAGTACAGCCGCTCCGAGACCTTCTTCAACTCGTCCGGCTCCAGGCCGACCAGCGCCAACGTGGCTCCGCGCGCCGAGAGTTTGCGGGCCAACAGCTCACCCACACCGCGCGCCGCACCCGTGACGACGACGACCTGTCCTTCGAGACTCCGCCTGCCGCTCATGCGACCCCCTCCTTCTCGGCCGTACCGTCCGCACTGTCCACGGCAGCCGCACTCTCCACGGCAGCCGCGCTGTCCACGCCATCCACTCTGTCCGCACCGGCCGCGTCGCAAGCGCCGCCCGCCGGGAGGTACGCGGTGACGAGTTCCCGGATCCTCCCGGTGACCGCCTCCGGTGCCTCCACCGGTGTCATGTGGCCCATGCCCGCCAGTTCGGTGAGCCCCAGGCAGTCGGGCAGAGCTGCGGCGATGGCACGGGCGTGCACGAGCGGCGTCAGCCGGTCCTCCGTACCCGCGATCACGGCCGTGGGCACCCTCAACTCCCGTACCCCCGCGTCGAGATCGAGTTCCGCCAGGACGTGCCCCCAGGCCACCCGGGCCCCCGTCGGGCAGGCGTGCACGATCCGGGCACAGGTGTCGACCCGTTCGGGGGCCGAACCCGCCCCCATCGTCCCGTACTTGAGGAACCGCCTGGACACCGGCGTGACCGGCCCCAGCGGCGCCCGCGCCCCCAGGATCGCGCGGGTCATCCGGGTCCGGGTCGCCCCGGCCCGCATCGGAACCACCAGCGACTCGGCGATCAGCCGCGAACTCCCGGTACTGCACAGCAGTACCGCGGCGGCGTGGTCGCGCAGCCCGGACCGCCGCGCGGCGGCCATCATCGTCATCCCGCCCATGGAGTGCCCGGCGAGCACGGCCTTCTCGCCCGGCTGGAGGGTGGCGTCCAGAACCGCTTCGAGGTCGTCGGCGAGGGCGTTGGTGCTGTATCCGTCGCGGCCGGCCGCGGGTGAACGGCCGTGGCCCCGCTGGTCGTAGGCGATGACCCGGTGGTCCACGGCCAGGTCCCGGATCTGCGCGGCCCAGAAGTGGGTGCTACAGGTCCAGCCGTGTGCGAGAACCACCGCGGGCGCGCTGTCCGGCCCGTGCACCTCGACATGGATCCGGGCGCCGTCGGCGGAGGTCGCGGCCAGTTCCCGCGCGGGGACGGGCGGGGCGTCGTGGAGTCGCAGCAGCCGGCTCATCGCGCGACCTCCTCGGCGACGGACTGCGCGGTGGTGGATTGTGCGGTGGCGGACTGCGCGGCGGCCCGCTCCGGTGCGCGGACGACCTCGTACTCCGCAAGGTCGACCGACCGCGTCACCCTGCGGAACTCGGCGGTCGTACCCGGCCACACCGTCGTGTTGCGCCCGTTGTCGTCCAGGTACCAGCTCGTGCAGCCGCCGGTGTTCCACACGGTGCGCTTCATCCGCTCCTGGACCCGGCGGTTCCAGGCCCCGACCGCCGAGGCGCGCGCGTCGAGCGCGGCGCCACCGCCCAGCACCTTCAACTGACGCAGATAGTCGGCCATGTAGTTCAGCTGGGACTCGATCATGAGGATCATCGAGGAGTTCCCCAGACCCGTGTTGGGGCCGATGATCGTCATGAAGTTGGGGAATCCGGACGCGCTCGCGCCGCGCAGGGCCTGCACGCCGTCCTTCCAGGACTCCGCGAGCGTGATCCCTTCCGCGCCCACCACCCGCTCGGCGACCGGCATGTCGGTCACATGGAAGCCGGTGCCGAAGATGATCGCGTCGACCTCGGCCTGCGTACCGTCGGAGGCGACGAGCGTGGAGCCGCGCACCTCGGCCAGACCGGAGGCGACCACGTCCACGTTGGGCTGGGCGAGCGCCGGGTAGTAGGTGTTGGAGAGCAGGATGCGCTTGCAGCCGATGCGGTACGAGGGGGTCAGCTTGGCGCGCAGGGCCGGGTCCTTGATGGACCGGGCCATGTTGGACTTGGCGATCCGCTCGACCATGCCCAGCTCGTTCGGGTGCTTGGTGAAGGCGCTGACCTGCAACTCCCGTATGCCCCACAGCAGTCCGCGGCGGGCGGTAGCGGTGAGGGGGAGGGTGCGGTGCAGCCAGCGTTCGGCGCCGCTGATCCTGCGGTCCATCCGCGGCATGACCCAGGGCGGGGTGCGCTGGAAGAGCGTCAACCTGGCGGCCTCGGGCTGGATCGAGGGCACGATCTGGATGGCGGAGGCGCCGGTGCCGACCATCGCGACGCGCTTGCCGGTCAGGTCGTAGTCGTGGTCCCAGCGGGCCGAGTGGAAGATCTTGCCGGGGAAGCTGTCGAGTCCGGGGATGTCCGGTGTCTTCGGGTCGGAGAGCGGACCGGTCGCGGAGACGACGACATCGGCAGTGAAGGTGGCCCCGTTGCCGGTCTCTATGACCCAGTGGAGCGCGTCGCGGTCCCAGCTCATCCTCATCACTTCATGGTTCAGCCGGATGTGCGGGCGCAGCCCGAAGGTGTCCGCGACGTGTTCCAGGTAGGCGCGTATGTGTTCCTGCCCGGAAAAGGTGCGCGGCCACTCGGGGTTGGGGGCGAACGAGAACGAGTAGAGGTGGGACGGCACGTCGCAGGCGCAGCCCGGGTAGCTGTTGTCGCGCCAGGTGCCGCCGACGGAGTCGGCCCGTTCCAGGACGACGAAGTCCGTGATGCCTTCACGGCGCAGCCGGACCGCGGCACCGAGGCCCCCGAATCCGGATCCGATCACCGCCACTCGTACGTGCTCGTGCTGGGCCATGCTGCCGCCTCCCGCGGTACGTCACACGACTCTGCCAGCAATCACTGGCAATGTTGGGAGAGTAGAGCAGCTCCGTACCGATGGGTAGGGGCACGACAAGGGAAAGTTACCGGCGGCACAACATAGGGTGCGGGGGTGGCAGAAGGACGCGAGCACCGCGAATACCGCATGGAGGAGCTGGCCAAGGAGGCCGGCATCCCGGTACGGACCGTGCGCTTCTACCGGGAGCGTGGCCTGATCTCACCGCCCCGCCGCGAAGGCCGTATCGCCTGGTACGACGACCACCACCTGGCCCGACTCCGCACCATCGCGGGCCTGTTGGAGCGCGGCCACACCCTCACCGGCATCGCCGACCTCGCCCGCACCTTCGAGAGCGGCCGCGATGTCGCCGAAGTGCTGGGCCTGGGCGAACCGACCGAGGAGACCCCGGTCCGCCTCACACCGGAACAGCTCGCGGACTACTTCGAGGGCGAGGTCACCCCGGAAAACCTGGCCACCGCCCTGGACCTGGGCTATCTGGCCATCGACGGGGACGAGATCGTCCACATCAGCCGACGCCTGCTGAAGGTGTCGGCCGAGCTGGTACGGGAAGGAGTGCCCCTCGCCACGGTGCTGGCGGCCGGCCGCCGGGTCCGCGAGCACGCGGACGCACTCGCCGAACTCTTCGTGACCACCCTCGAAGCCCACGGCGACAAACCCGAACCGGCCCCACTGCGCCCGCTGGCCCACGCGGTGGTGGACGCCGAACTCTCCATGGCCCTGGACCGCCGCCTGCGCCGCGCGGACGGCGCCGCCCCGCCGCAGGAATCCAGCACCTGACCGGAGGGGGCCCGGCCCCTGCCCCTACCCCTGTACTCCGGGCGGACCCCGCCCCTACCCCCTGCGTCACATACTCCGGGCGGACCCCGGCCCCTGCCCCGCACACTCCGCGCGGGGCAGGACCGCCCCCTCCGCCCTCCTACAGCTCGTAGACCACCGTCACCGGGGCATGGTCGCTCCACCGCTCGCCATGCGTCGCGGCCCGTTCGACCCAGCCCTTCACCGCACGCCCGGCCAGCCCAGGCGTCGCCACCTGGTAGTCGATCCTCCAACCCGTGTCATTGTCGAAGGCCCGCCCCCGGTAGGACCACCACGAGTACGGCCCCTCCTCCTCCGGATGCAGCGCGCGCACCACATCGACGTACGCGGCCTCGTCGAAGACCTGGGTCAGCCACGCGCGCTCCTCGGGGAGGAAGCCGGAGTTCTTCTTGTTGCCCTTCCAGTTCTTCAGGTCGGCCTCCTGGTGGGCGATGTTCCAGTCGCCGCACACCACGACCTCACGGCCGTCCGCCGCCGCCCGCTCCTTCAGGCCCTTCAGATACGGAAGGAAGGCGGCCATGAACCGCTCCTTCTCGTCCTGCTTCTCCGTGCCGACCTCGCCGGAGGGCAGATAGAGGCTCGCGACCGTGACACCGGGCAGGTCGACCTCGACATACCGGCCGCTCGCGTCGAACTCCTCGCTCCCGGGATCACCGAAGCCGCCGAACCCTATCTGCACCCGCTCGGGCGCCCGGCGTGTGTAGAGGGAGACGCCGGCCCGCCCCTTGGCGGCGGCCGGGGCATGCACGGTGTGCCAGCCCTCGGGTTCGCGCACCTCAGCGGGCAGCTGGCCCGGTTCGGCCCGCACTTCCTGGAGGCAGATCACGTCGGCTTTGGTGCCGGCCAGCCACTCGACGAAACCCTTTTTGGCGGCAGCACGGAGTCCATTTACATTGACGGTGGTCACAGTGAGCATTCCGGAACGATACCGACACTTCCGTTCCGCATACATGTACCATCGAACGCATGATTATCCACCCTCGGCCCTTCGATCACGCCGACGCCGTCAAACTCAACGACCAGGTGCAGCTCGAATACGCGGCACGGTACGGCGACGAGGGCGATGTCACACCACTCGACGCATCGATGTTCGAGCCGCCGCACGGTCTGTATCTCCTCGCCTACGACGAGCAGGGCCGCCCGGTCGCCACCGGCGGCTGGCGCTCCCAGGAACAGAACGCCGAGGGCTACTCCGACGGCGACGCCGAGCTCAAGCGGATGTTCGTGATACCCGAGGGCCGCGGCAAGGGCCTGGCACGCCGCATCCTGGCCGCCCTGGAGGCCGACGCACGGGCGGCGGGCCGGACCCGCATGGTGCTGGAGACGGGTGCCCAGCAGCCCGAGGCAATCGGGCTGTACACCTCCAGCGGTTACGCCCCGTGCGAGAAGTTCGGCCTCTACCGCACCTACGACAGCAGCCTCTGCTACGCGAAGCCGCTGCAGTAGAGGACGCCCGGCAACCGCCCGGAACCCGTCACCCTTCGCCACCGAGCGCATCGAGGATGTGGGGCCACGCCTCCTCGCCCAGGAGTACGTCAGCTTGAGGTGTGCCCCCGTACCTGAAGTGCGGGGACACCGATGCCGGGCTCTCGCCGGGAAGGCGTACGCGGTGACCGGCGTCGTCGCGGGCGATCAGCCGCACGCTCGCCCCGGCCGAGCGCCGGCGCCGAGCCAGTTGTTCGGCGAAGGGAAGCGACGGCCACATCGCGTCGTCGCCGCCCGCGACGAGGAGCAGATCGGCTCTGGCCGCCTCCACCGGGATCTCCGTCGACGGAAGCGAACGGCCGAAAGTCCGCTCGCTCAGTTCGTACCATCCACGGATCGCCACGGGGCCACTGTCCGGCTCCGCGGGAGTCCAGGAATCGTCCATCGGCACAAAAGGCAGCGGCTGCTCCCGCCACGTCCAGGACGACCGATACGGCTGTTCCGCTCCGTCGCGTCCCGGACCGACGTTGCACCAGACCCGCGACGTGGGCGACAGCGCAATGACCACATCCACCCGCGGGTCGTACACCGCAGTGAGCAAGGCTGCTTCGGCACCCTTGGAGGTGCCGAGGACCCCTATGCGTCGGGCTCCGCCCCGCCGAAGGAAGTCGACGGCAGCGGTGAACGTCTCCAGCGGCACTTCGCAGATCCCCGGGCACTGCCCAGGCCCACCGAACCAGCGGATCGCCAAGGCGGTGAAGCCCTGCTGAGCCAGGATGCGCGCCCGCTCACGTTCGATGCGCCCGCTGGATCCCGCCAGGACCAGAACACCGACATCACTGCCGCGGGCCGGAGCGGCCAGGACACCTTCCCAGGGATCGGTCAGCTCGCGCTCGGTGATGTCCACGCGCTCCCCCTGTCGTCACCACTCGCGGAAACCTCTGCCCAGAACACGGTACGGCTCACCCGCCTCAACAACGTCGCATCCTGCCTCCGCTCACCGCGTCAGAGGACCGTGAGTCCGCGGGTCTCATGGTTCGATGGCCGACAACTTGCCAAAAGTGCGAGCACCACAGTGCCCAGCCGCCTTTAAGCTGAGCCCAGTTGTGTCGAGACACCTCGGGGGCGGACCGCGTGACCACTGCATTAGGCACGAGCACCATCACCCTTGTTCTTGTCGCCGGGTATGCCGGATCGGGCAAGTCGGAGGCCGGCAAGCTACTGGCGGCGGCGACCGGTTGGGCCATGCTGGACAAGGACACCATCAGCCGCCCGATGACCGAGCGACTTCTGTTGGCCCTGGGTGGGGATCCGGATGACCGCCACAGTCCGGTCTACCTGGAGCACGCCAGGCCGCTGGAGTACGAGTGCTTGATGAAGGCGGTCTGGGAGAACCTCGAGTGCGGAACATCAGTGGTCGCCGTGGCGCCGTTCCTCGCCGAGAGCGCCGATGCGCAATGGACTTCTCGGGTGGCGCGTCGATGCCGTAGGACCGGAGCCCGTTTCGAGGCACTGTGGGTGGACAGCGACCTGGAATCGATGCGCGACCGGCTGATTTCACGCAATGCCTCACGCGATACGTGGAAGCTGACGCACTGGCCCACATACACAAGCGGCCTCGACCTCGGCCTCCGGCCGGTGACGTCTCACCACCTCATCGACAACCGCATCGGAACCCCACGCCCCCTGGCCGAGCAGGTGGAGTCCGTCGCGCAACGGTTGCTGGAGGGCTCATGAGCGCGATTGTCCTGTACGGCCCACCCACGGCCGGCAAAGACACCGTGACGACAGCGCTCTGCGCCGCCCATGCACGCTTCGAATCAGTCATCAAACTCAAGCATGGGAGCGGCCGGTCGGCCGGATACCGGTTCGTCACCGCAGAGGAACTCGACGACCTGCGCCATCAGGGCAGGATCGTTGTGGAGACCCGGCGCTACGGCAACATCTACGCAGTCGATGACCTCTCCCTCACGCAGCCGCAGGAGCGGGGACGGATCCCCATCACCCACATCGGCAACGTCACCGACATGCGCACACTGCTCGACCGCAGTCGGACCACCTCATGGCTGCGCGTGCTCCTCTGGGTCCCAAGGGACGTGTGCGAGGCGCGGTCCCGCGAGCGGGGAGACACCGATACGCCGAAGCGGCTCACCGCCTGGGCCGAGACCGCCCAGGACGTTCTCGAATCCGACGTATGGAACCTGTTCGACCTGGTGGTACGCACGGACCATACGGATCCGGAGACGGCGGCCAAACAGATCACCCACGCACTCGACGGGTCCCCGGACGCCTTGAGCACGGAGCAGTTGATTGCGGCTCTCGGGCTCGGAGCGGACAAAGGCAGGGCTCGCCGGACCGCGGCTCGGCGCCGTACGTGAGTACCTCCGAGAAAACGCACAGGAACATCAACAGCCACAAGCAGTAGGGGATGCCGGTGGGAGTTGTCCGGACGTTGGAGGACCTGGCGAGAATCGGCCGCCAGCGCACCGTCAGCGATCGCAGCGTGCATCTGTATCAGGACGAGGTCGCGACGGACCTTCTGCTCGACAACGTATCGGCCGACCGTGTCTCCCTGGACCGTATGAGCATCGACGGGACACTCACCGTACGTTCCTGCCACGTCGATGAACTGGTTGTCGACCACGTGGAGACGGACGCACTCCTGGTGGTCAACTCCCGGATCGGCCGCCTGACCATCCGCAATGTTCCGGTGGGCTGCGAGATCACGATCACCGACTCTGCCCTGGGCTTTCTTGCTCTGCACTCCTGTGGGCAGACTCGGCTGGAGCGGCTCCGTGTGGAAGAGCTCGTACAGGTCAACGCGCTGCGCGGACCGATTCGGATCAGCAACACGCGCGTGTCCTCGCTCACGGTCCGCAGCCAGGCCACGGGTGGCCGTCTCGGCCGCCCCCGTGTGGTGGTGCGAGGGCTGCGGGCCCGTGAGGACATCACCTTCGACGATCTCTGGTTGTCCGCGATCGAGATCGACGACGTCGAGACGCCGGAACTCACCTTGCAGCGTGTGCGACTCGACGAGCCGCTGCGGGCGAACGAGCTGCGTTGCAGCGAGACCGTGCGCGTGAACGGATTGGTCATTCCCGCAGAGGACAGCACCATCAGCAACAGCACCGTCAGAGGCCCCGTGGAGGTACACAACCTCGGGCTCTGTGACAGCCCGGACAGCAATCGAACTGATGCGACCGCTCGCCTTTCCCTTCACAACACCACGGTCATGTCGCTCACTTCGGCGTCCGATACGGCATCTGTGATCAGCCTGCACGGCTCCGCGGTCACGGGCACCCTCGGACTTCCGTCCGGCGGCTCCCGTTACAGCCTCGACAGTTCCTCCAGCGTCGGTGACATGGAACTGGCCGGTGAGGTCTTCCGTAACGGGACTCAAGTCCTTTCCTTCCTGGAGCGCTCTTTCACTGAAGTGACCGCTGCCGCACTGGAGTCCGTGCGCTCGGCGCTGGCCAGAAGGAACCGCAACCGCGAAGTCGACGAGCTCTACTACCTCGCGCGACAGCGTGAGGCAGCAGCTCTACCGCCCCTGCGACGCACCATCGAGCGAGGCATCCTCGGCGGGGTCCTCGGCTGGGGAGTGCGCGCACGCAACCCGGCACGTGTGCTGGCGGTGGGGGTCGTACTGACCGGCTTAGTACTTCATCTGGCCGGGGCAGTACGCGAATCAGGACGAGATCTCACGGACGTGACCAGCGCAGGTAAGAGCTTCGTTCTGGCACTCGCCCTGTGGTTGAACGTCGGCACCGGCATGCCGTCCGAACTCAAAACGGCCGCATGGTCAGCGCTTGCGGTCTCGTTCACGGCTGCGGGAATGCTGTTCACCACCCTCATTGTGGGCATCGTCATCCGCAAGCTGGTGCGTTGACCTCCGACGCACGACCGGATGACAGAGTGACGCCCATGGACCAGCGTGAAGAAGCCGAAAAGAGCGCGCCAGCCGCACCTGCTGTCGCGTACGGACTGCGTGGCACATCGTTCCTGGTCACCGGTGGCAGCAGGGGGCTGGGCTACGCGACCGCCCGGCTTCTCGCTGCCGAGGGAGCATCTCTCGCGATCTGTGGCCGCGACCCCGACGCCCTTGCACGAGCCTCGTCCGAGCTTCGCAAGGACTTCGACGCCCAGGTCGTGACGGGTTCCGTGGACGTCCTGGCACCGGATGAACTGGAGGACTTCACCCGGCAGGCAGGGAGTGCGCTCGGCGGCCTCGACGGCCTGGTCGCCAACATCGGAGGCAAGCGGGGCGGCGGCCTCCTCGACTCGACCCGCGAGGACTGGCAGGCGACCTGGGAACTGAACAGCGGCCACGCGGTGCGTACCGTGCGGTCGGCGCTGGACAGTCTGCGTCCCGGCAGCTCCGTGGTGATCGTGGCCTCCATCTCCGGCTGGAAGCCCCGGTTCCCAGCTCAGTACGGGGCTGCCAAGGCGTCGGAGATCTACCTCGCGGGTGCCCTGTGTCAGGAACTCGCCCCGTACGGGATCCGGGTCAACACCGTCAGCCCTGGTTCGATTCTCCTGCCGGGCAAGAGCTGGGATCGCCTGCGCCGGCGCGACCCCGATACCTATGAGGCATACGCGGAACGCAACCCGAGCGGGCGCCTGTTGAATGCCGATGAGGTCGCCCGGGTCATCGCCTTCCTCCTGTCCCCGGCCTCCGCAGCCGTGAACGGCGCGCACATCCCGGTGGACGGCGGCCAGCCGCAGGCGGGGCTGGGGCAGGGTACAGACAGGCAGGGCGGCGGGGCCAAGCCCGGTTGCTGAGGTCTTCAGAGTGGGTCGATGCTGTGTCTGGGCCTGAACAAGTGTGGGTCGGCTATGTGAAGCCGCCGCAGGCGGGGCTCTCCCAGGTCGGCTAAGCCGTGCCCGACGGATCTTGAAACTCTTCGACAGCACGCGCCGGCCCTGCGGCTGCAGCCGCTCGATAGCGCTCATCTACCAAGCGAACAAACACCCGGTCGCGGCGATCACCAGCCTCCATGGTGCGGCGCCAGCCAGATCCTTCGCGTTCCCACTGCTCGCGCGCGATCTCACCGCAGAAGTGTCCGTCGAGTTTTACTGCGAGTTTTTCGACGGACAGGTGGCCGATGCGGAAGCGCTGCAGCAACTCGCCGAGGGCAAGCGACGTGATCAGATGCTGCTGATGCCGTTTTAAGGTGATCGGCGCAACTGGCGGTGACCATGCCTGAAGTAGATCTGGGTTGCTCAGCGCGAGTGTCGCGAGCTGGAGATGGCTGTCCCTGATGGCTTGCTCATTGCTCGTACGAGCCTGACGGGCCTGATAGAGGAGCGAGAGCGCTACCCCGGCCAGAGCGATGGTCGAGAGCACGACAGACACGGCCCCGTATGCCTGGCTGATGTCACTGAGCTCCCCCCAGTCGGTGTTAGCGGGAGCCAAGGCGGCCAGCGCGAATGGTGTGGAAGTGATCAGCCCTAGCAGTCCAAGTCCGAGGAGCCCGTACACCAGGGCCATACGTAAGATCTGCGTGCGTTGAGAGCTGTCTCTTCCGGTTGTCACGTATCCCCCTCAGGTCCCGAATGCAGATCCTTTGACCAGGATGAAGTCGGCCTTAGTACCAGACAAGGGGGACTGACGCAGGTAGATCACCTGCCGATGCTCCCTCTCACTGCGGTGAACCGCCGCCGACGAGTTGCCAGGTTGAGGACGACGCTCAGGACGATCACCGAAACGGGCACCCGTAGGTCCCACCAGTGCACAGTGAGCTGCACAGCTCCTCCCACTCACTGCTCTGAGCCCTGCCGATACGGGCGGTGAACCTGTCGCGCGGTCGGCGGCGTACTCTCTCCCCACTGGGGCGACGGCAGCATCGAGCGGGCCGAAAGCAGCAGCGTTGATCGTTCCCCTGCCACCCACTTCTGGGTGATGCCCCCGGGGCGAGTCTCGAAGTAGTTTCACAGTCATGGGCACCGATAACGCGGCCGTGAATTTCTCCGAGCTGGTGAACAAGAACAAGCAGACGCTTGCCCGGCTCCAGGAATCGCCAAGACTGCTCCTGCGCCGCAGAGATGGCGAGGATCTGGTCCTCACCACCGCGGCGCGGACCGAGCAGGACCAGACGGTGGTGTCGGCAGCCACCCGGATGCTGGCTGCGATGGTGCGCCGGGAGCCCGGCGGCACGGAGCTGCTCCTGGACATACTGACGGACGCGTTTCCCTGGGTCCGCTTCCTTCCCGAGACCGACGTCCACGCCTTCGCCGTCGAGCTGGTCGACACCATGCGGGCCGCCGACTCCGTCGGCAACCACGCATCCGTTGCCCAGTTGCTCATCGCCTGGCAGCACACCGCCGAGGTCCACTCCGACCCCGAACTACTGGCCGCGCTGACCCAGGACCACGGCGAAGACTACGGCCCGGTACCGGGCCCGCGGGGCGTTGCATGACCACTGGCCGTGGCGACCACTCCGCACCGCCGGCACCCGACGGAGTCAATCACTGGCAGAAGGCGATGCGGACCTGCGCAGCAGCCACTGCCCGAACGTCCGACGCGGGGGCCGCACCACCACGCGGCCGTGGGCCTTCTTACCTACCAGCTCCACGCGTAGGGTGACCGGTGTTCCAGGATTCGTCGGACTTTTAAGGTACTTGACCCTGCTGTGCGTCAGACGCAGCCCATCGGTATCGACCACGACGCCCGGCCTCGTGATCAGCGTCAGGGTCTTCCCCACCGCGTCCACGTTGATCCGCAAGGTGTCGTGCGTGATCACGGCCTCGGTGAAGTCGAGCGTCACCTTGCACCATTTCACCGCGAGTTCCAGCCTCCGTGGTACCACCCAGCGCCCCACCCGCTCGATCGCGCCGCTGTGGACCTGTTCGATCCGGACTACGTCCTTGACCTCTGCTCCTGTTATGCCACCCGTAACCGAAAGGGGCGGCAAGTCAGTGGTGAGACCGGCCAGTTCACTCAGAGTCCGTGCCGACAGGGCAACTTCCAGCCGCTCGTCCAACTCATCGGCGGTCAGCAGGCCGTCCCCCGCCGCGATACGCAGCACATCCACCACCCGGTCCCGGTCCGCGTGGGAAGCCCGAAGCTCGGGCGACGAGCCGGGGCCGGAGCCCTTCCCGGTGGGCAAAGTCTCTCCCGACATACTTCCGTCCTGGTTCCGTCGAACGTCTCTGCGCGACGCGGGCAGCGGCGCGAGCAAAAGGCTAACGCCGTATCGCGACATGGATCCCGGCCGGGCTCGATCTCGGAGGAGCAAGGGATGGCCGAGCCGGCTCCGCGGCAGTGTCCCGCGCCTGAGCCGTTGATCTTCCGGCGTTCGACGGGCCCCAACTCCCGCCTTGGGGAGTGCTGGTGCATCCATAGCGGGCCAACAGCCGTCCGGAACCACACTTCCGGTTCGTTCCGTCGAGCTTCTGGTGCGGAAAGCCGTCGATGGCCCCAGAGTCAGCATGGCTCGGATCGCGAGGCGGGCCACGGAACCAGATGCGCTTTTCTGTTCCCGAATATGGGAGTTCCCCGGTGAATACAGGTTGAACGATGGCGCCCGCTCCCCTGTCTGCACGGCCCGCTTTGGCGCGGGGATGCCTGGTTAGCATGCACCGCATGACAAAAATCGACATCCGCCACGCGATACGGGAGGACATCCCGGCCATCGTCTCCATGCTCGCGGACGACGCGCTGGGGGCGACCCGCGAGTCGCCGGACGATCTGACTCCCTACCAGTCCGCCTTTGAGCGACTGCAAAACGACCCGAATCAGCTGCTCCTGGTTGCCGACCGCGACGGCAAGGTCGTCGGCACCCTCCAGCTCACGATCATCCCGGGCCTGTCCCGTAAGGGATCGACCCGCTCGATCATCGAGGGCGTACGGGTGCACAGCTCCGAGCGCGGCCATGGCCTCGGCACCCAGCTCATCGAGTGGGCCGTCGATGAATCCCGCCGCCAGAGTTGCCACTTGGTCCAGTTGACCTCGGACTTGACACGGACCGACGCCCACCGCTTCTACGAACGCCTCGGCTTCACCGGCTCGCACGTAGGCTTCAAGCTGCAGCTTTGACCGCCTGGTGAGGGGCCGAACGGGTTCTGCGATCGCGCACAACTTCCTGTGGGCGGTGATTACTTCAGGAACCGGAATGCCCGGTCCGCATGTGGTCGTCAATGCTCCGGACGATCTCGCGCAGCGCGTCGTGCGATACCCAGGGAATCCATCGCGTCACATTGGCTGACAGCGCCGCACGCTGCGGAAAGTTCACGAGTATCGATTGGGCATCGGCTGCCAGTCGGGAGAACGTCTCACTGCAGAACGGATGCTCCGCTTCGACGAAAGCCGCGAGCGAATCGGACAGCAAGGGGTACTCACCGTCATAGCTCCAGTTGGCGCCGAAACCGAAAAGCTCCGGGAAACGGGCTGCCGCCTCCCAGTCCGCCAGGGGGAGATCGGCGAATCCTGCATCCGGCTCCTGGTCGACCACCCTGATCCGGCTGGCCAGCGTGCGCAGGTAGTCGTCCCCCGGAGCACCGTCTCGCGCCTCATCCAGCCGTTCGTTGAACGTACGTGGGAAGAATGCCGGGCCCTCCGACCGCAACAGGTCGGCCGTGTGGTCGAGGAGGGCGGCAACGGACGCGATGGGAAACAGCCAGCGCGACGTGTCGGCAGCACACGTGGTGCGGACGAAGCGCCTGAGCTCGTCGTCCAGGTCGAGGGCACCCTGCGACTGCTGGGCGCGCAGAGCCGTCTCGACCACGCGTCTGACCGGTCCGTCGTTGAAAAGGGTGCCGGTGTGCGAGATCACGTCGCGATCACCTCCATGAAAGTTCCGAGGGTCTCAGGGGGACACGGGGTATGACGTGATCACCACGAGGGGAGGCTCCGGGCGATCGTCCACCCAACACGGACTGCTGGCGTGGGACTCCAGGCCACTGCACCACGCGCCCGCCCCGCAACAGAGAAACGACGATATCCCGCCCGATCTTGCGATCGGACGGGATCTCATGTGTTGCGTTGGCCGTTCACGGGTGGGTCTGAGCTGGGGAACGGGGACGCACTGCGAAGGCTTCCCAGGGCCGAGAAGGCCATTTCCCACCTGATTGCAGAGTGCATGCGGTGGCCCCGCACCTTGCCGTCGTCCCACATGGGGACGGGGGTGACTTCGGTCGGTTCCGGAAACGACGAAGACCCCGTCGATGCGAACTACGAGCGGGAGGAGGGGTGAGGTCTGCAAGGCTGGTCGGGTGGCCGGCCGGAAACGGTGACGGTCGACTGCGGTCACAGTGGTCGCTGTATTTTCCTGCTGTACGGCGGCCGCACGCTCGGGGGGATCATGGCAGCGCTGGGGCTCTTCTTCATCACGCTGCCGTGCCTCTCCATCATCAGCTTCACCTGCTTTGCCGCATGTCGAGCCCAGAGACACAAGGTGTTCAAGGCTTTGGCCTACGCGTTCCTGTGCCTTGGCCTCGTATGCGGACTCACTCCCATCGGGGTTGTCGTCTGGGCGTCGTCCCTGTAGGCGAGGTGCGGCGGCTCCTTGCGAGCGGAGTGCAGCTGACGGCCTGAGCAGCTGTGCGTGCCAGGAGAGGGCTGCCGAGGGCCCTGTCAGTGGTGCCGTGGATGATCGGGCACATGACACATGGTTCCCGAGATGCCTTGCGCTCCCGCGCCTTGCAGCACCTGCCGTCTGAGGTTGCCGAGAAGTGGCTCCGCACGCTTCGCCCGGGTGTACGTCTGGCGGCAGCGGCTGACTCCGACCATGGCGTCGGTCATCTTGGCGGCGTCCCCGCCTTGCCGGCCACGGCGGAGTGGCCGGTGTGGGACGGGCATGGGCCGCTCTCCTTCATTGCCTCGATCGACTGCGCCGGCCTGCCGGCAGACGCGCTGGACGTCGACCTGCCCGAGGCGGGAACACTGCTGTTCTTCTACTTCGACGGGCAGTTGGACGACGGCGAGGCTCTCGTTCTGGCCGAGGACCGGGAGAGCTGGGCGGGCGCCCGCGTGCTCTACGTGGCGGCTGACGAGAGGGTGGCGGAGCGTGAGACACCTTCCGGGCTCAAGCCGTACCCGATGGTGCCGCTGGCCGCTCGGGTGGAGATGACAGCAACCGAACCCTGGCATCCGTCCGTCCGGGACGCCTTCGCTCCAGGTGCCCCGCTCGGGAACCGGTACGACCACCCCGTCTGCTCGCAGGAGTTCCTTGACGCACTGTGGGAGTTCGACGACGAGATAGGACATCAGATCGGCGGCCACCCTCACTCGGTGCAGAACCCGGTCGAGATCGAGATCGCGGAGGCGGTCCTGGACGGCGAGGTGTCCTGGGACGACCCGCGGTTGTCGGAGGAGGCGGGGGGCTGGGTGCTTCTGGCCCAGTTCGACAGCGAGGACGCCGCCGACATGATGTGGGGTGACGCCGGAGCCCTGTACTGGCTGATCCGCCCGCGCGACCTGGCCGAGCAGCGCTTCGAGCGGGCGATGTTCACCTGGCAGTGCGGCTGATGGCCGCCGCACCTCCCGCCTGGGGAGTCCAGTACATGCTGAGCCTCCCGAGCGAGGGCGCCGCCCGCGCGGCCGCAGCCGAGCTCTCCACGATGGGGCACCGTCTGACGGCCGTGCGCGTCCACGATCACTTCCGGTTCGTACCGTCGAGCTTCTGGTACGGAAGGCCGTCGATGGACCCGGAGCTGGAGGGGTGGTGGCAGGTCTTCTCGCTGGCCGTCTACAGCGGGTACGAGCGCATGGCCCTCGAGCCATTCTTCCGGAGTGAACGGATGCGGGTGGCCGGCGTGGCCCGCGCCCACTGCGGTTTCCAGCAAGGGGGCAGCGAGGGTCATGCTTCGACTCTCGAAGGAGTCTTCACCAGGGACGGCCTGGTCCATGACCAGCCCGGCGCCGAGGTCGCCCTGCCCACTCCTCTGCCCGAAGATCCCGCGCGCCCGCCGGGCGGTCCTCCGTGGAACTGCGGCGGAGTCGGTGAGCCCACAGCGGTCGTCCAAGCCGTGGTGGCCGTCGCAGAGCGCCTGTACGGCAGCACGGAGGGTGCGCCGGATGCCGTGGGGTGGCTACTCGACGAGGAGTTCGCGTCCGGGGAGCCCTACGGGTCGACAGGCGAGTTCCTCGGCGACCTCGCGAATGCCGTAGCTCACCAGGGC
Source organism: Streptomyces sp. NPDC052052 (assembly GCF_040680455.1). Taxonomy (NCBI): domain Bacteria; kingdom Bacillati; phylum Actinomycetota; class Actinomycetes; order Kitasatosporales; family Streptomycetaceae; genus Streptomyces; species Streptomyces sp. NPDC052052. The sequence goes on from NZ_JBFAWU010000010.1 coordinate 199,964, forward strand.
ACCTGCACCGACACCACGGTCGAGGCTGTCCCGTTCCTCATCGAGCTGGTCTGCGACGACAGCATCGCGCCCGGCAGCCGGCTGGTTCTGCTCAACGACCTGTCGCGGCTCGCTGCCACAGGGCCGGCGGCAGCAGTCTCCCTGTCCGACCGCATCACCGCGCTCGGGGGTGCCTGGGAGGAGTCTGCGGCCGAGTACCTGACACGGCGGGCCATCGGCAGCGAGCTGCCGAGGCTGCTGTCTCGCTGGGAGGACGAGAGCGATGCGGTCCGGTTCTCTCTCGCCGCCCTCGCGGCGCTGTGTGGTGCCCATGACCAGCGCGTGCGCTCGGGTCTGGCCGCACTCCCGGCTCCGGCGGCCAGCTCCCGCGCCGACGTCGTTTCGCTCATGGCGGCACTACTCAGTGACGGCCAGGAAGGCTTGCTGTCTGCACTGGACCGGCTGTCCTCCTGGCTGCCCAGCATTGCCGAGAAAGCCGCCAGCCCGAATGTGGATCCTCAGAGTCTGGGACTGGCCATCCTTCCGAACCTCGTCCTCGAAGACCTGGGACTACTGGGTTGACACGGCGAAGACCGTCTTCGCCTTCCTCGACGTCTCGCTTTCAAAGGGCAGTTGCCGACCGTCGTCCCCTGAGATTCCGCCCGGTCCGATGGAGAGCCGTGCGGGAGGTGCCCGCTTCGCGGGCGAGCATCTTGATGTCGCAGACGAGTCGCGACTACCACAAGCCCGCGAGCCCTGGGCCTCACCGGGTGAAACCGGACAAGATCACTTCACGCAAAGAGCCTGGCTCGCCGTTCGAGGCGACCCGGAAGGCGCTGCCCGAGTTCGACGAGTACCCGAGGCGACAAGATCCGAAGCAGTTGCCGTGCTCCGCTGCTGTACGACAACTCAAAGCCCCTACCGGGCGAACCCGGTAGGGGCTTTGATGTGCGGTGGACCTGTGGGGATTTGAACCCCAGACCCCCTCGATGCGAACGAGGTGCGCTACCAGACTGCGCCACAGGCCCTTGCAACGAGTGAAACTCTAGCATCCCCATCGGGGTGCTCGGAAATCCGGTCCGCGCTGGTCAGCCGAGTCGACGTCACAGCGCGGAGCCGCGGGCTTCACTCGTTGGCGGCGCGGGGGCGTTCCCCGTCCTCGTACTGGTCGAAGAGCGGGGTCCGGCCGCGGTCGCGGGTGCGGCGCGCCTGGCCGGTGCGCTGGCGGGGCGCCGGCTCGACGGGGGGTGCCACGGGGTGCGCGGTGCCCGTCGAGGAGGGGTCCGCGGTGCTGGAGCGGGCCGCGCTCCAGGTCTCCGGGTTGCCGACCTCGACCCCGCCCGTGGCGCGCGGGGCGACGGGTGCGGTGACGTAGGTCGGCAGCGGGACCGGGACCGGCTCCCAGCTGTCGCCCTGGACCCGGCCGCGGTCACGCTGCTGGTCGACCCATTCGGCATGGTCCGTCTGCTCGACCAGGGCGCGGCGTCCGGCCTCCTGCGGGGAGACCGTCGGCGCGGGTTCGGGCTCCGGGCGGCGGGACTCGGGCTCCTCGTCGGCCTCGGCGGGGGCCGTGGCGGCGGGCTGGTGCCTGCGGGGGCGGTTCTCGCGCAGATGCTGCGCGGCCACCTCGGCGCGGCGCCGGTCCATGGTGAAGGCGAACCTGCGTCGCTCCTGGGTCCGCAGATGCACGATGTACGCGCTCAGCAGCACCGCCGGGACCGCGGGGGCCCAGAGGAAGCCGAGGCCGCCGACCGCCGCGACGATCGCGCCGAGGGTGAAGGCGAGAAAGAGGACGACGGTGGTACGCCGACGGCGCGCGAGGACCTGGAGGCGCTGGGCGCGCCGGGCGCGCTCGGCCTCCTGCCCGTCGAAGGGCTTGCCTGCGCGCCGAGCGAGGCCGGATTCCGGGCGCTGCCGGTCCGCGCGCGCGGGCGCGTGCACCGGGTCGTGCGCTGGGGCTCCGGCCTGCGTCTTGGGCGCGGCAAAGGCCCGGACGTCCACGGATTCCATTCGGTCCGTGACAACGTCCGGGTCGGCGTCGGGCTCGGCCTCCTCGGCGGTGCGTCCCCGCAACTCCTTGGCATAACGGCGCTCCATGGCCGCCCGTCCGGACAGCAGCCGGATGGCGGTGCTGAAGCGTTCCGTCGGACGGGCCTCATTGAGCTCGTCCTGCCTGCGGAGCCACATCGGCACCAAGTAGGCGGCCCAGGCCCCGACGATGACTGCGTAGATGAGGCCGCTGCTGCTCACATCTCACACCGTAGAGGGGTTTGCGCGGAGGCATCCGCCAATTGGCCCGGTGTGTCGCACGATCCGGCCGAGATCAAGGACCTTTTTTGTGATTGTTCAGACCATCGAGAGGGGTTTACGGGCTCATGTGCGGTCATCAGCGGCCACTATCGAATACTTATTCGATTTTTCGTGGAGGGCGGGTTCGGTGCCAGCGCTGCAGCAGGCTGTCAGGGACTTCCTCCGCGGTGAGCACATAGATGAGGTGGTCCCGCCATGCGCCGTCGATGTGGAGATAGCGCGGGCGCAGCCCCTCTTCACGGAATCCGAGTTTCTCGACGACTCTTCTGCTGGGCCCGTTCTCCGGCCGGATGCACACCTCGATGCGGTGCAGCCCGACCGTGTGGAAGCAGTGGTCCACGGCGAGGGCGACCGCGGTCGGCATCACGCCGCGGCCCGCCACGTCCTGGTCGACCCAGTAGCCGACATGGCCCGAGCACATCGAGCCCCAGGTGATCCCGGCGACCGTGAGCTGGCCGACCAGACGGCCCTCGTACTCGATGACGAAGGGCATCATCCGGCCCGCGTGGGCCTCGGAGCGCAGGTGACGGACCATCTGACGGTAGGTGGGGCGGCGGGCCACCGGGCCGCCCGGGGCAGGTGGCGGCACGGTCGCCTCCCAGGGGCGCAGCCAGTCGCGGTTGCGCCGGTTGACCTCGCGCCAGGCGTTCTGGTCGCGCGGCTTGATCGGACGGAGGGTGATCGGGCCGTCCTTGAGGACCACCGGCCAGGTCGGGACGTTCAGCTCGGGCTCCCCGGTCGGGGGTGGTCGCCGCCGCGCAGCTGGTCGACGGCGTGCACCAGAAGGCGTCCGAGGACGGCGAGGCCGTCACGGACCCCGCCGGTGGAGCCCGGCAGGTTCACGATGAGGGTGCGGTCGGCGACGCCCGCGAGGCCGCGGGAGAGCGCGGCGGTGGGCACCTTGTCGCGGCCCTCGGCGCGGATCGCCTCGGGGATTCCGGGGACCTCGTGGTCGAGGACGCGGCGGGTGGCCTCGGGGGTGCGGTCGGTGGGCGAGATGCCCGTACCGCCGGTCGTGACGATGACGTCGTACCCGGCGGCGACCCCGTCGCGCAGGGCCTGTTCCACCGGGTCGCCGTCGGGCACGACCCGGGGGCCGTCGACGGCGAAGCCGAGCTGCCCGAGCGCCTCGGCGATCAGGGGGCCGCCCCGGTCCTCGTAGACGCCGGCGGATGCGCGGTTGGACGCGGTGACGACGAGGGCGGCGTACGGGGCGGTCGGGGCGCCGACGGGCGGCCGCCCGGCCGGGGCGTCGTCGCCGGGCCGGTCGGTTCCGGGCGGCGTCACGCGTCCGCTCCGTCGGAGGCCGTGCGCCGGTAGTCGCCGGACTTGCCGCCCGACTTCGACTCGACCCGGACGTCCGTGATGACCGCCGCCTTGTCGACCGCCTTGACCATGTCGATGACGGTGAGCGCGGCGACCGAGACGGCGGTCAGGGCCTCCATCTCCACGCCGGTGCGGTCCGTGGTCTTCACCGTGGCGGCGATCTCGACCGCGTCGTCGGCGACGCTCAGGTCGACCTTCACGCCGGAGACGGCGAGTGGGTGGCAGAGCGGGATCAGGTCGGGGGTCCGCTTGGCGCCCATGATCCCGGCGATGCGAGCGGTGGCGAGGGCGTCCCCCTTGGGGACTCCCTCGCCGCGGAGCAGTTCGACGACGCGCGGCGAGACCAGGACCCGGCCGCTCGCGCGGGCGACGCGCGCGGTGACGTCCTTCTCGGACACGTCGACCATGCGGGCCGCGCCCGCCTCGTCGATGTGCGTCAGCCCGTTCTGTGTACTCAACTCACTCCGCCTCGCGGTAGGGCGCCGGTTGCCCGCTGGGCCCGCACCGGGGTGCGGCCCCGGGGCCCGGGGAGGACCCCGGGAAGGCACAGCGGCAGATACCGTACCGCCACCGCCACGGGATCAGTGGAGCAGGATCACCTCGGTGTCCGTGCCGGGCTCGGCGGAGGTGACGTCCTCGGGGATCACGATCAGCGCGTCGGCGCGGGCGAGCGCGGCGATCAGATGCGATCCGGAGCCGCCGACCGGGGTGACGGTGCCGGCCTCCGCGTCGTACGTGCCGCGCAGGAACTGCCGCTTGCCGGACGGCGAGGTGAGTGCCTTCTCGGTGGTGAGCGTGGCCCGGACGGTGGGGCGGTTCACCTCCTGGAGACCCATCAGCGCGCGGATCACGGGCCGTACGAACAGCTCGAAGGAGACGTACGAGGAGACCGGGTTGCCCGGGAGCGCCAGCAGCGGTGTGTGCTCGGGGCCGATCGAGCCGAAGCCCTGCGGCTTGCCGGGCTGCATGGCGAGGGTGCGAAAGTCGATGCCGCTGCCGGACTCGCCCTCGTCCTCGCCCTCGCCCTCGTCGCCGACCGACGACAGGGCTTCCTTGACGACGTCGTACGCGCCGACGCTGACGCCTCCGGTGGTGACGACGATGTCGGCACGGATCAGCTGGTCCTCGATCGTGGCGCGGAGCGTGTCGGCGTCGTCGGTGACGGCGCCGACCCGGTAGGCGATCGCTCCGGCGTCCCGGGCGGCGGCCGTCAGCGCGAAGCTGTTCGAGTCGTAGATCTGGCCGGGGGTCAGTTCCTCGCCGGGCTGGACGAGTTCGCTGCCGGTCGAGATGACGACGACGCGCGGCCGGGGCCGCACCGTGACCGTCGACCGGCCGATCGCGGCAAGCAGTCCGATCTGCGGCGGCCCGATCACCGATCCGGCGCTCAGGGCCAGATCGCCCGGTTCGACGTCGCTACCGCGGGCCCTGACGTGGGCGCGGGCCTCGACGGGGCGGTGGACACGGACCTCGCCGCCCGCGCCCTCCGGGGCATCGCGGTGGGCGCGCATGGTGTCGGCCGGGCCGCCGCCGGTACCGCCGTCGGTCCATTCGACCGGGACCACGGCCTCGGCGCCGGGCGGCAGCGGGGCGCCGGTCATGATGCGGGCGGCCTCGCCCGGCCCCACGCTCCGGTCGCCGGACAGCCCGCCGCTGCCGGCCGCGACGTCACCGATCACGGTGAGTACCGCGGGGAACTCCTCGTCGGCGCCCTGGACATCGGCGACACGGACCGCGTAGCCGTCCATCGAGCTGTTGTCGAAGGGCGGCAGGGCGATCTCCACGACGACGTCCTCGACCAGGACGCAGCCCTGGGCGTCGTGCAGTTGCAGCTCGATGGGTTCGAGCGGTCGCACCGCGCCGAGGATGTCCTGCAGGTGTTCGTCCACCGACCAGACCGTCATGCTCAAGGTGCTACATCTCCTCGGTGACGTAACTGCGGAGCCAGGACCTGAAGTCCGGTCCCAGGTCTTCACGTTCGCACGCGAGTCGGACAATGGCACGGAGGTAGTCGCCCCGGTCGCCGGTGTCGTAGCGGCGTCCCGTGAAGACGACACCGTGCACGGGGCCGCCGATCTTCTCGTCCTCGGCGAGGAGTTGCAGGGCGTCGGTGAGCTGGATCTCGCCGCCGCGGCCCGGCTCCGTCTTCCGCAGTATGCCGAAGACGGCGGGATCCAGGACATAGCGGCCGATGACGGCGAGGTTGCTGGGCGCCTCGGCCGCGTCCGGCTTCTCGACCAGGCCGGTGACCCGCACCACGTCGCCCTCGGCGGTGGGCTCGATGGCGGCGCAGCCGTACAGGTGGATCTGCTCCGGGGCGACCTCCATCAGCGCGACGACACTGCCGCCCTCGCGCTCCTGGACGTCGACCATGCGGGCCAGCAGCGGGTCGCGCGGGTCGATCAGGTCGTCACCGAGAAGGACGGCGAACGGCTGGTCGCCGACGTGCGGTGCGGCACACAGCACGGCATGGCCGAGGCCGCGCGGGTCTCCCTGCCGGACGTAGTGGATGGTGGCCAGGTCGCTCGACTCCTGGACCTTCTGGAGCCGTTCGGCGTCCCCCTTGCGGGTGAGTGCGGACTCCAGCTCGTAATTCCGGTCGAAATGGTCCTCGAGGGGACGCTTGTTGCGACCGGTGACCATCAGGACGTCGGAGAGGCCGGCGGTCACCGCCTCCTCGACGACGTACTGGATCGCGGGCTTGTCGACAACAGGCAGCATCTCCTTGGGAGTGGCCTTGGTTGCCGGCAGGAATCGGGTACCGAGTCCTGCGGCTGGAATGACGGCCTTGCTGATCCTGGAGTGCGACTGAGTCATGCGCAGAACCATAACCGGTGCGTATGGGCGGAAGGCGAGACTCCGGTTAACTTTGTACGCCTATACGCCCATACGAAAGACCCAGGGGGACCCTTGAATACCGAAATGTCGCACAAGGCTCTTCTGAGACATGAACTGCTGGCCGCGCGACGGCTCCTGACCAAGGAAGACGTGGAACACGCCGCAACGGTTCTGTCCCGGGGTGCGTGGGAGCTTCCGGAGTTGCGCGAGGCACGCACCGTTGCCGCGTATGTCTCGGTGGGCAGCGAACCGGGCACCCGCGCCCTGCTGGACGCACTGCGGGAGCGGGGCGTCCGAGTCCTGCTGCCGGTGCTCCTGGCGGACAACGATCTGGACTGGGCGCCGTACGAAGGAGCCGACCGCCTGGTCCGGGCCGGTCGCGGGCTGCTGGAGCCGGACGGGGAGCGGCTCGGCCCGGACGCGGTCCTGGACGCCGACACGGTCCTGCTCCCCGGCCTCGCGGTGGACGCCCGGGGGATGCGGCTCGGCCGTGGCGGCGGCAGCTACGACCGGGTGCTGGCCCGGCTCGCCGCGGCGGGGGCGCACCCGACGCTCGTCGTCCTGCTGTACGACGACGAGGTGATCGCGCAGGTCCCGGTGGAACCGCACGACCACCCCGTCGACGTGGTGGTGACACCGGTCCGGATCCGGTGGACGAACCCTACGGCTTGAGGGTCAGGGTGTCCTTCGTCGTGTGGGCGACGGCGTTCGTCCCGAAGGACCAGTCGAGCAGTTCACCGTTGACCCACTTGTCGGTCTGATCGGTGTAGTGCGCGCTGAACGCGTGCCCGGAGGCGCCGGTGAGGTTGATCCAGCGGGACTTGTCCCAGTCCCCCACGTTGACGACCATCCGCATCGACGGCACCCAGACGACCTCGTAGCCTCCCGCCGCGTTCCAGCCGGTGGCGTTCACCGCGGCCTCTCCGCCGCCGAGGTTCCACGGGCCGCGGTTGAGGACCCGCTGGAGCAGACCGGGGCCCTCGGTGCCGAGGGTCTGGTTCTTCAGGTTCAGCTGGTGGAGCCGGCCCCAGCTCCAGGTGGTGATGTCCTTGCCGAGCTTGGCGGTCAGCTCCCAGCGGGCGTCCTTCATCGCGCGGGCGAAGAGCTGGTCCCGGGTCTCGGTCGCGGTGTCCCGGCCGCTCTTCGGGGACTTCCACCAGTCGCTGTCCTGGTCGTCCAGCAGGTTCTTGACCACCTGGTACCAGCGGTCGCCGCCGTCCGGCTGCGCCGTGTCCGCGTCGCGCCGGCCGCACTCGCGCACCAGGGTGTTCTGCTCGTCGACCGGGCCCGAGGTGTCGGCCCGGGGCACGTTGAGGCACTCGCCCTCGACCCGCAGTTCCTTGGGCAGCTTGTCGCCGAAGGCCAGCTTGAGGATGTTGCGCCAGACCGCGTTGAAGTACGCGGCAGCGGCCGAGTCGGGCTCCTGGGTGGAGTCCCAGCCCTCCAGGAGCTTCTGTGCCTCGCGGACGTTCTTGTCCGCGATATTGATCTTCAGAAGCTTGGGCACCAGCAGCGCGGCGATCTCGCTGGTGTTGTCCATCTGCATCTTCTGCATGTCTTCGGTCGAGATCTTCCCGCCGCCCTTGATCTTCGACTGGATGAGGTCGTTGATCCGCTGGCTGCGAGTGCCGTATCCCCAGTCCTTGGTCAGCAGGTAGGGGTACTCCTCGCCGATGACGGCCTGGTTGGCGGTGACGATGTAGCCGCGCTCCGGGTTGTACTCGTAGGGCAGCTCGTCGAACGGGATCGACTCCTTCTTCCAGCCGTACTCCGACGACCAGCCGGGGCTGGGCATCGTGCCGTCGCCCTTGAGGCGCACCGGGATCTTTCCGGGGGCCTGGTAGCCGATGTTGCCCTTGGTGTCGGCGTAGATCAGGTTCTGCGAGGGGACCTCGAAGTGCTGGGCCGCCTTGCGGAAGGACGTGAAGTCCTTGGCCCGGTTGAGCTCGAAGACCGCGTCCATGGAGTGGCCGGGATCCAGCGCGGTCCACTTGAGGGCGACGGCGTAACCGTCGGCCCGGTCCGGTGCGGCGTTGGTGACGGGGGCCTTCTGGCCGACCTTCTCCAGTTCGCTGTCGCGGTCGGAGACCAGCGGACCGTTGTTGGTCTCGCGGACGGTGATCTTCCGGCTCTTGCCGCCGGCGACCTTGATGGTCTCCTCACGGACGGTGAAGGGCTTGACCTTGCCGTCGTACAGGTAGCCGTCGGCGGAGACCTTCTCCAGGAAGAGGTCGGTGACGTCCGCGCCGAGGTTGGTGAAGCCCCAGGCGATGTCCTGGTTGTGGCCGATGATCACGCCGGGCATGCCGGAGAAGGTGTAACCGGCGGTGTCGTACTGGCACTTCGCCGAGATCTCACGGCAGTGCAGGCCCATCTGGTACCAGAGCGAGGGAAGTTGCGGTGCCAGGTGCGGGTCGTTGGCGAGCAGCGGCTGGCCGGTCGTCGTGTATTCGCCCGAGACCACCCAGGAGTTGGAGCCGATGCCGGTGCCGTTCGGGCCGAGCAGTGCCGGGATCTCGTCGAGGGTGTCGGAGAGCGAGGCGAGCTGGGTGTTCAGGCCGTCGGTGGCGCCCGCCACGGTGGTCGACCCGAGAGAGGCGGACGCGGTCGCCTCCGAGTCGAACTTCCCGGTGACCGAGGAGATCGCCCCCTCGCTGACGATCGGGTCGTGCTTGTCGTACGGGTAGTCCGGGTAGAGGTCCTCGATCTGCTTCGTGTCGAGCCTGCTGGTCATCAGCGAGCGGTCGATCTCGTCCTGCATGTTGCCGCGCAGGTCCCAGGCCATGGCCTTGAGCCAGGCGACCGAGTCGACGGGGGTCCACTTGGCCGGCTTGTAGTCGTTGGTGAGGCCGAGTGCGGCGTACTCGACGGAGATGTCCTTGCCGTCGCGCCCCTCGAGGTAGGCGTTCACGCCGTCCGCGTACGCCTGGAGGTTCTTCTTGGTGTCCTCGGACAGGACGTCGTCGTACTCCTCCTGCGCGACCTTGTGCCAGCCGAGCGTGCGCAGGAAGGCGTCCGTCTCGACCTGCCCGGAGCCGAACATCTCGGAGAGCCGGCCGGCCGTCAGGTGACGGCGGACGTCCATCTCCCAGAAACGGTCCTGCGCCTGCACGAAGCCCTGGGCGCGGAAGAGGTCCGCGTCGGAGTCCGCGTACAGCTGAGGAATTCCGTAGCTGTCCCGCTTGACGTCGACGGTGCCGTCGAGGCCGTCGAGCTTGAGGGAGCCGGTCGTCTGCGGGTAGGAGGCCCGCACGGTCGAGACGGACCAGAACGCGCCGTATCCGATACCCGCGACAAGCGCCAGCACCAGAACGATCACGATCAGGCGGGCACGTCGCCCCTTCTTCCTGCCGGTCTTCCCACCGGCGGAACCGGTGGTGCCGGAAGGGGCGGTTGTGTTGGCGGGCATCGCTGTCCTTCAGAAGGCAGGTGGTCCTGGGAGTGCAGGAGCAACCATAGGCGCAGCGCGCAGGCGGCTCGGACGCGGTATCGGCCTGATTCGAATTGCCCAGCGATCGTACGGATGCGCGATCGCGTCAAGAAGGCGTTAAAGATTAGGTAAGGTAACGAAGTACCGGTCGGCCACGGCCGATGCCGAGAGTCGAATCGGCAGGCGTACGCGGGGAAGGAACGGCCACTGACTGTCCACACGCTCAACGAACTCCTGCTCGTCTGCTCACTCGTCCTGCTCGTCGCCGTGGCAGCGGTGCGCGTCTCCTCCCGCAGCGGGCTCCCCAGCCTGCTCCTGTACCTCGGCATCGGGGTCGTGATGGGGCAGGACGGCATCTTCGACGTCAAGTTCAACAACGCGGAACTGACCCAGGTGATCGGTTACGCCGCACTCGTCGTGATCCTCGCCGAGGGTGGCCTGGGCACGAAGTGGAAAGAGATCAGACCCGCCCTGCCGGCCGCCGCGATGCTCTCCACCGTCGGCGTCGCGGTGAGCGTCGGCATCACCGCGGCCGGGGCGCACTATCTGGTCGGCCTGGACTGGCGCCAGTCACTGATCATCGCCGCGGTCGTCTCGTCGACGGACGCCGCCGCGGTCTTCTCCGTCCTGCGCAAGGTGCCCCTGCCCGCCCGGCTCACCGGCGTCCTGGAGGCGGAGTCGGGCTTCAACGACGCCCCCGTCGTGATCCTGGTGGTGGCCTTCTCCGCCCGGGGACCGGTGGAGCACTGGTACATACTGCTCGGCGAGATCGCGCTGGAGCTCGCGATCGGTGCGGCGATCGGTCTCGCCGTCGGCTGGCTCGGCGCCTACGGGCTGCGCCATGTGGCACTGCCCGCGTCCGGTCTGTATCCGATCGCCGTGATGGCGATCGCGGTGTCGGCGTACGCGGCGGGCGCCCTGGCCCACGGCAGCGGCTTCCTCGCCGTGTACCTGGCCGCGATGATCCTCGGCAACGCCAAGCTGCCGCACTGGCCCGCGACCCGCGGTTTCGCCGACGGACTCGGCTGGCTGGCCCAGATCGGCATGTTCGTCCTGCTCGGACTCCTGGTCACCCCGCACGACCTGCTCGACGACTTCTGGCCCGCGGTGATCGTGGGACTGGTCCTGACCATGGTGGCCCGTCCGCTGGAGGTCTTCATCTCGCTGGTGCCGTTCGGGCTTCCCTGGCAGGAGAAGGCGTTCATGTCCTGGGCGGGGCTGCGGGGAGCCGTACCGATCATCCTGGCGACCATTCCGATGGTGTCCGGGATCGAGGGCTCCACCCGGGTCTTCAACATCGTCTTCGTGCTCGTCGTCGTCTACACGCTCATCCAGGGGCCGACCCTGCCCTGGGTGGCGAAGGCCCTGAAGATCACCGAGGATCCGGCCGAGACCGCCGACCTGGGCATCGAGTCCGCGCCGCTGGAGCGGCTGCGCGGCCATCTGCTGTCGGTGGCGATCCCCGCCATGTCCAAGATGCACGGTGTGGAGGTCGGCGAGCTGCGGCTGCCCGCCGGGGCGGCGGTCACCCTGGTCGTACGGGACGACAAGAGCTTCGTGCCGGCGCCGTCGACCGTGCTGCGGCGCGGCGACGAACTGCTGGTCGTCACCACCGACCCGGTGCGCGACGCGGCGGAGGACCGGCTGCGCGCCATCGGTGCGGGCGGCAAGCTCGCCGGCTGGCTCGGAACGACCGGCAGCGGCGGCGAGAGCCTCGCCGGGCAGCACGTGGCCCAGGATGTGGCGCACGCCCTGAAGTCGGTCAAGCGGATGGGGAAGGCGGACGGGCCGAGGACGCCCCGCTGACCCCGGCCCGGTCTCCGATCGCGGCGGGCGGTCTCCGTGCGCACGGTGGTGTGCGCGCGGCGGCCGTCCGCCGTGCGCGGGTACCGTGCACGGCCGGTCCCGGCGGGTACGGAAGCCGCGGGCGCACGATCCGGACGGTGCGGGTGAACCGTCTGTATCATGAACGAAACCTGGCCGGCCCCTGCGAAGAGGCCGGTCGACCCGATCGACCAACCTGAACGACCAACTCTGCCTGATGCAGAGCTGGCGCGACCGTATGGCGGTCGTGGCGTCCTCCGCCTCTGCTGAGCGCCCGACATCTACCGCAGTCCCGCGCGAAGAGGACAGCTCTCGGCAGCACCCCGCACGAGCCCGCACCCCCGGTGCCGGCCGGACCGGGCGCTCGGCCACCAGGCGGCAGAAAGGCATGGACCGTGGCGTCCACGGTCTCCGACCGCCCCGGTTACGGGCAGTTGCTGCGCACCCCTGGTGCGTGGACCTTCCTTCTTCCGGGCTTCGCCGCACGGCAGCCCTTCGCGATGCTGACGATCGGCATCGTGCTCCTGGTCCAGCACACCACCGGTTCGTACGGAAGCGCGGGCTCCGTCGCCGCCGTGACCGGGGTCTCCATGGCCCTGTTCGCACCGCAGACCGGCAAGCTCGCCGATCGCTTGGGCCAGCGTGCCGTGCTGCTGCCGGGCGTCCTGGTGCACGCGGCATCCGTGTCGGCGCTGACGGCGCTGGCGCTGGCGGACGCACCCCTGTGGGCCCTGTTCGTGGCGGCCGTACCGACCGGGGCGTCGGTTCCGCAGATAGGCCCGATGGTGCGGGCCCGCTGGGCGGCCGTGCTGGGCGCGACACCGGGCCGCAGGGCCTCCTCGCTGATGTCCACCGCGGCGGCCTTCGAATCGGTGACGGACGAGTTCACCTTTGTCATCGGCCCGGTGCTCGCCACCGCGCTGTGCACCGGCGTGCACCCGGCGGCCGGTCTGGTCGCGGAGGCCGGACTGACCCTGGTCGGCGGGCTGCTGTTCGCCGCGCAGCGCCGCACCCAGCCCTCGGTACGCAACGCCGCGTCCGGCACCTCCCGGCCGCACACGTCCGCCCTGGCCGTGCCGGGCGTACGGGTGCTCGCGGTGGCGTTCCTGGGGATCGGGGCGGTCTTCGGTGGCATGCAGGTCTCGCTGACCGCCTTCGCCGAGGAGATCGGCCGGCCCGGAGCGAACGGTCTGCTGTACGGGATCTTCGCGGCCGGCAACATGCTGTCCGGGATCGCCTGCGGCGCCATCGCCTGGCGGAGCGGGCCACGACGACGGCTGATGACCGGGTACACGGCGCTGGCCCTGACCGCGTCCGGGCTGTGGGCGGTGCACTCCGTCCCCCTGCTGGCCGGGCTCGGGCTGCTGGTCGGGCTCTCCATCGCGCCGGCCCTGATCAGCGGCTACACCCTGGTCGATGCACTGGTGCCGGGGTCCGCCCGGACCGAGGCGTTCACCTGGCTGACCGGATCGGTCGCCCTCGGCCAGGCGGCCGCGGTGACGGTCGCCGGCCGGCTGGCCGACGCCCACGGAGCGAGCACCGGGTTCGTCGTGCCGCTGGTGGGGACGGTGCTGGCGCTGGCCACCCTGGTGACACTGCGTTCCAGACTCGCGACCCCCGCTCGGGATCGGGCCGTGGCACGTGGTATAGGTCACCGGGAGCCGGTGACGGTGGACTGATCCAGCGGAATACGTCAGTATGGAACGTCGTTAGCACTCATTGAGTCAGAGTGCCAGGAGGAGCAAGTGCCGACCTATCAGTACCAGTGCACCGAATGTGGCGAGGGCCTCGAGGCGGTGCAGAAGTTCACCGACGATGCCCTGACCGTGTGCCCGAGCTGCGATGGACGCCTGAAGAAGGTGTTCTCGGCGGTCGGTATCGTCTTCAAGGGCTCCGGTTTCTACCGGAACGACAGCCGTGGCTCGTCGTCGAGCAGTTCACCGGCGTCGTCCTCGACGAAGTCGTCCAGTTCCGGTTCGTCGTCGACGGGCTCGGACACGAAGGCAGCCACTGCCTCCTCGTCCACCGCCTCGGCGTCGTCTTCCTCGTCGTCCTCGACGAGCGGTTCGTCGGCCGCCTGAGCCGCGTTGCACTTCCCCAGGACCCCGCCGGACGAATCGGCGGGGTCCTGGGCTTTCCCCTCTCGGCCGCCGTGTTCGGAGTTCCGCACGCCATTACTGTGATCGCATGGCAAACGCAGAGATTGGCGTCATCGGCGGCTCGGGCTTGTACTCCTTCCTGGAGGACGTCACGGAGGTGCGCGTGGACACCCCGTACGGACCGCCGAGCGACTCCCTTTTCCTCGGCGAGGTGGGCGGCCGTCGGGTCGCTTTCCTGCCCCGCCACGGCCGCGGCCATCATCTGCCGCCGCACCGCATCAACTACCGGGCCAACCTCTGGGCGCTTCGCTCCGTCGGCGTACGTCAGGTGCTCGGCCCGTGTGCGGTGGGCGGCCTGCGTCCGGAGTACGGGCCCGGCACCCTGCTCGTACCCGACCAGTTGGTCGACCGCACCAAGTCCCGGACGCAGACGTACTACGACGGACTGACCCGGCCCGATGGTGCGGAGCCCAACGTCCTGCACCTGGGCTTCGCCGATCCGTACTGCCCCGACGGGCGCCGGGCCGCGCTGGCGGCGGCTCGCGCGAACAACTGGGAGCCGGTGGACGGCGGGACCCTGGTGGTGGTCGAGGGGCCGCGTTTCTCGACCCGTGCGGAATCACGCTGGCATGCTGCGATGGGCTGGTCCGTGGTCGGGATGACCGGGCACCCGGAGGCGGTCCTCGCCCGTGAACTGGGCCTGTGCTACACGACGATGACACTCGTGACGGACCTCGACGCGGGTGCGGAGGCCGGGGAGGGCGTCTCGCACGAGGAGGTGCTGAAGGTGTTCGCGGCCAATGTGGACCGGCTGCGTGCGGTGCTCTTCGACGTGGTCGCCACGCTTCCGGCGGAGGTGGACCGCGACTGCCCGTGCTCGCATGCGCTGGACGGGCTGGAGACGGGGATCACGCTCCCCTAGCGGCCAACGGTGCGCGCGGGGCTCCGGGGCGCGGGTGAGCGCCGGGGCGCGTCGTGCTCACGGCCGCGGGTGCGGGAGCGAGTGCAGTGACGGCCGCGACGCGGGTGGGTGACGGAGTTGTCCACAACGCCGGGGCCGTCCACAGGCCTCGGCGGGAAACCCGCGGACGGTGGATCGTGAGGGGTGTTCGCCCAAAGCCCCTCACGACAGGTGGTGTTGACCATGTTTCCGTCGCCCCGACCCTCCCAGCCCTCGCCCAGCCCGGCCCGGTTTGCCCCGTCGCTCGGCTCGCCCCGGCCGCTCCCGCCTGGACCACCGGGTCCGCCGGGACCTCCGGCGCCTGCTCCCCCACCCTGTGGGGTGCCCGCGTTCGAACCGTTACGCGTACGCGGAGGCGGCGTGCACCGACTGCGGCGGGCCCTGTGGCGGCAGCGCCGCGCTCTGGCCGCCGGACTGGCCTTGACGGCTGCCGCACTCGCCACGGCGGGAGGCGGAGGTGCAGTGCGAGGGACAGGGGCAGGTCCTGCGGCGGGGTCAGCGCCGGAGCCCGTACGGCGCCCCATTCCGTCGGTGTTCGCGCCGGTGCGCATCGCCGATGCGGCGACCGTGCGGCTGTTGCGGCCGGGGGACCGTGTCGATGTGATCGCCGCGGAGGGGGCCGGAGCCGCTGCCCGGATCGTGGCCAGAGGGGTCCGGGTGGCCGACGTACCGCAGGCCGCGGCCGAAGGCCCGGCGGAGGACGGGGCACTGGTCGTGCTGTCCGTTCCCCGGGGCACGGCCACGTCCCTGGCCGGTGCGGGCGTGGGGAAGAGGCTGGCGGTGACCCTGTGGTGATTCGAGCTGATGTGGTGTCAACTCAGCCCAGCACGGCCATGAACGGGGCGCATTCGTGTCGCTCGACGCGGTGGTTCGGGAGATGGGACCCGCGTCCCGCAACGCGACGGTTCGGGCGACGGGGGCAGTGGCCAGGATTCCGGCCCGGGGCACGGCCGGTCGCACGGTACACGCCAGGAGCACCGGTAGCAGCGTCGCCGGACCGCCACCGAGCCGGGGCTCAGATGTGGTGGGGCGGCTTCTCGTCGAGGAAGCGCGCCAGATCGGCGGCGCTGCCACTGGCCGGGGCCCGCTCACCCCACCCCCGGTCCGTATCGTCCGCGGACTGCTGGTCCAGCGGATCGTCGAAGACCAGTGCCGGTTTCGGTTTCGGATGTTCCGGCTGGGTCGGCTTCGCATCACGCGAGCCGGAGGTGGGGGCGGTACTCATACATCCAGGGTACGACCGTGGTCATCGGTCCTTCGGGTCGAGCGCCCACAGCCCGAGGACGACGAGGAACGACAGGCAGAGGAAGCCGGCACCCCACCACGCCGCACCGGTCTTTCCTTCCATCCACATGTTGATGACGACGGTCAGACCCCACAGCTGTCCGACGACGACGGTCATCGCCAGCACCAGCCTGGCGGTCAGTTTCGAGGAACGCTCGGGTTCCTGTTCGGTGCCCGCCCCCGGGCCGGGGCCGGTGTGGCGGACCCGGGGGTCGCCATAGCCGCTGGTGGGGCGGATCTGTGGGTAGCGCTCGTGGACGGGGCGGTTGAGTTCGGGTCGGGCGCTGCCCGGGTGGTACTCCGGGTACGCGGGGGGTACCTGGTCACGGGGCTGCCGGGCCTCGGTCATGCCTGCCTCCCGAGGGTCTCGTCCTGGGCCGCGCGGACATGGGACGTCCCTGCTCGCGGGCCGGTGGCGCCGGACGCCTTGGCCGTTCCCTTGGCGGCGGGTGCCTCCGCGCCGCCGTCCTTGACCGCGGGGCAGCCGATACGGGACGCGAGGTCCGGACGGCTGGCGTTGAGCTGACGGCACAGGCCGTGCTCGATGCTCTCGCCCGAGCGCGTCGTGCCGACCGCCCACACACTGCCGTCGGTCTGCTCGGTGAGCACCACCTTGGGCAGGGCGCGGGGTGGCGGCCCGGCGGTGACATCGCCGGTGCGGGCATCAAAGATGCCCTCGTGGCAGGGGCAGTACAGCTCGCCCTCGGAGCCCCGGTCCTTCCGCCACAGCACGGCACAGGCCAGGTGGGTGCAGATCGCGGAGTAGCCGACGAGCGTGCCGTCGTCGAGCCGGACGGCGACCGCCCGGTCCTCCTCCTCCGGGTAGGTGAAGGCGATGGACTCACCGGGAAGGAGCTGGGAGGCGATCTTCTTCGGAGAGGGTGCCTTCCCGTCCTCGGTGTCTCCGTGGCGCGGGAGGATTCCGGCAGCCACACCGAGGCCGCCGACGGCGAGTCCGCCCGAGACGGTGGTGACGATCCGGAGGTAGTCGCGCCGGGTGGTGAGGGAGTCGGCGGCGACCCGGTCGTGCAGGGCTTCGCGAGGGTCCCCGGAAGGCGGCTGGTCGGTGACGCTCATCGGCGGACGTCCTTCCCGTTGATCTCGACGACAGGGAGGCCGCCCGGCACCGGCCACTGGGCCTTGTCCGCAGGGACGACCATGGCGACGCCGGTACGGACCTCGGTCCGGCCGAAGACGAAGCTGTCGACGACCTGGACGCCGGGGCGCTCGGCCTGGAGCTCCTCGACGGTCCCGTAGAACAGCGCTCCCGTCGGGCAGACGGTCGCGCACATGGGGGCGAGACCGTAGGCGGTGCGGTCGTAGCAGAGGTTGCACTTCATCTGCAGCTTCGCCTGAAGATCGATCTTCGGTACTCCGAAGGGGCAGGCGTTGACGCAGTTGGCGCAGCCGATGCAACGGGTGGTGTCGGCCTGCTGGACCACGCCGTCGGCGGTCACCAGGATCGCGTCGGCGGGACAGACCTCGGCACACGGGGCGACCGGGTCCTCGCAGTGCATGCAGACAGTGGGGAGGGAGGCCACCGAGCTGCCCTCGTCGGTGTAGTCGAGGTGGATCATCGACTTGCCGCGGTGCGAGTCGCACTCCCGGCAGGCGGAGACACAGGCCTGGCAGCCGATGCAGCGCCCGGGATCGATGAAGATCGTTCTGCCCATCATGCGGTGATCAGCTCCTCTCCGAGGTGCCCCGGCCCTGGGGCGACGAGGGCGGCAGCGGGTCGGTACGGGAGACCTGGGTCTCCGGGTAGGCGACATGGCCGGGTGCGACCGGGGGTGCGGGGACCTCGTCGATCGACCCGGCGTGCTCGATACGGCAGGCGCACACCTTGTACTCGGGAATCTTCGAGCGGGGGTCCAGGGCGTCGATGGTCAGGATGTTGGCCGCGGTGGGGACGGGCCAGTGGTAGGGGACGAAGACGGTGTCGGGGCGGATCGCCTCGGTGACCAGGGCGGGGTAGACCGCGCTTCCGCGCCGGGTGACGACGCGGACCGGCTCGCCGTTGCGGAACCCGTGGGAGGGGTGGAGCTCGGCCCAGGGGCGCGGGGTCTGTTCGACGAGGGCGCCCATGCGACGGGTCTGGTTGCCGGAGAGGAAGTGGGCGACGGTGCGGCCGGTGGTCAGTGACATCGGGTGCTCGTCGTCGTACGGATCCATCGGCGGGTGCCACTCGACGACCTGGAGGTGGATCTTGCCGTCGGGGTGGTAGGTCTTCCCGTCCTCGAAGAGCCGGGGGGTCCCGGGGTGGTCGGTGGAGGGGCAGGGCCAGGCGATACCGCCGGTCTCCTCCAGCCGTTCGTAGGTGATGCCGTAGTAGTCGTTGACGGTGCCGGCGGAGGCGATCCGCAGCTCGTCGAAGACCTCGCGGGAGTCGGCGAAGGCGAACTTGTCGCCCGCACCCAGGCGCCTGGCGAGTTCGCACAGCACCCAGGTGTCGGTCCGTACGCCGGGGGGCGGGTCCTGGGCCTTGTTGTGCTTGACCACGCGTGCCTCGGCGTTGGCCATCACCCCGTCGTCCTCGGCCCAGGTGGTGACGGGGAAGACGACATGTGCGTTGGCCGCGGTCTCGGAAAGGAAGAAGTCGAATTGGGCATGGAACTCAGTGGTGTCGTAGCCCTCCTTGACCACCTTGTAGTTGGGCAGGGAGACGAACGGGTTGTTGCAGATGCCGATCAGTCCGCGGATCTCGCGGCGCTGCATCTGCCAGATCATCTCCATCATCGAGGTTCCCGCGGGCGGGAGTTCGGACTCCTCGATGCCCCAGATCTCACAGATCTGCCTGCGGTGCTCCTCGTTCATGATCGAGCGGCCGCCGGGAAGGAGGTCGGACTTCTGGCCGTGCTCGCGGCCGCCCTGCCCGTTGCCCTGGCCGGTGATGGTGCCGTAACCGGCACCGGGTTTGCCGATGTGGCCGGTGGCGGTGCAGAGGTTGATCACGCTCAGGCAGTTCTCGACACCCTGCGAGTGGTGTTCGATGCCGCGGGCGTGCCAGGCCATCGCCTTCGGGGCGCGGGCGAAGACGCGGGCGACCTGGACGATCTGCTCGGCGGGGATGCCGCAGATCTCGGCGACGCGGGACGGCGGATACTCGGCGACCTTGGCCTTCACCTCCTCCCAGCCCGTGGCGTGGTCGGCGAGATAGGCCTCGTCGGTGAGCCCCTCCTCGATGACCACGTGCAGCACGGAGTTGAAGAAGGCCGAGTCGGTGCCTGGCTTCAGCGCCACATGGATGTCGGCGGTGCGGGCGATCGCGGTCTGCCGCGGGTCGATGACGATCAGGCTCGCACCGCGGTCACGGGCCCCCCACACGTACTGGGTCATCACGGGGAAGCACTCGCCGATGTTGGAGCCCGCGATCAGCAGGCAGTCGGTGAGCAGGATGTCGGAGAAGGGGTTGCCGGCCCGGTCGATACCGAAGGCGAGCTTGTTGGCACCGGCGGCGCTGACCATGCAGAGCCGGCCGTTGTAGTCGACATGCCGGGACTTGAGGGCGACCCGGGCGAATTTGCCGACCAGATAGGTCTTCTCGGAGAAGAGGCTGGCGCCGCCGAGGAGCCCGAAGGCGTCGTTCCCGTACGTCTGCTGAATGCGCCTGATCTCGGAGACGGTGAAGTCGAGTGCCTCGTCCCAGGAGACCTCGCGGAACTCCTCGTCACGGGAGCGCCGCATGAGCGGGGCGGTGAGCCGGTCGGGGTGGTTGACCTGCTGATACGCGTTGATGCCCTTGGGACACAGCCGCATCCGGTTGATGTCGTGGTTGCGGGGTTCGACGCCGAAGACCTTGCCTCCCCGGTCGACGCGCAGATACATCCCGCACTGGACCCCGCAGAAGCAGCAGTGGGTGGGGACGAGCGTCTCGCCCCCCTGGTCGGCGCGCCACCGGTCGGCGGGGATGCCTCCGGCGTCCCGGAAGGCGCGGGTGCCGGGCGGTGCGAGGGAAGGGTCGAGGGGAACGACCGCACGGGAGTCGGCCGCTCGCGGTTGCGAGGTCACTTGAAGCCCTTCTTCACCTGGGAGAGATAGGCGCTGCCGCGCAGCACCCGCTTGCAGCGCGGGCAGTACTCGGCCCACTCGTCGAAGTCGAGGCTGAGGTCGCGCATGGTGCCGCGCAGGTTCTCGACGTACGGACCGGTGTCGATGGGCTCCTCGCAGCGGCGGCAGCTGAAGACCTCCTGGTCCTGCCGGGCGGTGTACTTGAACAGCTGCATACCGACGGCGGCCGGGCGCTGGACGATGTGGAAGAACTTTCCGAACGGGATGTAGATGAGGGTGAAGACCACCGACACCATGTGCAGGATCGCCAGGACCTCATAGCCGCCGCCGTGCAGGAAGAGCGACGAGAAGGTGAGCAGCAGACCGGTCACGGAGACGACGACCAGGGCGATCAGCGGGACCAGGTCGTAGGCGAAGCGCTGACCGGTGATGGCTCCGCGGTCCTTCATCCGCCGCCAGATGAAGTAGGAGGCGCCGGGGATGACGAGCACGGCGGCGATGTCCAGCCCGTGGAACATCAGCCAGCCCAGGATGTTCAGGGAGTCGAAGCCAATGATCTTGTAGCCCCAGACGCGCATCTCGTATCCGGGCCCCGAACCGGTGTCGGAGGTGAAGGTGAACCAGCCCCAGGTCAGCGGAAAGGTGATCAGGGCGGCCAGAATGCAGCCCCAGAAGATCAGCTGGTGAGCGGCCCAGCGGGCATGGGAGCGGGCTCCCAGGAATTTCTGGAAGCCCAGATAGGTGGCGATCATCCTGGGCACTGCGGTGGGGGCCCGGCGGAAGTTGGCCATCGAGAAGAAGCTCCGCCACCCCTGCTTGAACAGGCGCCGGGCGCCGGGCGCGGCGACCCAGACCGTGTAGCGGTAGGCGACGCCGAAGGCGAGGAACACGGTGGCGACGGCGTAGGGAAGCAGGGCGGAGTCGAAGTTCTCCAGCAGGCGGCTGCCGAACACGATCGCGAGGATCAGGGCCACGGAGACCGCGGTGCCGACCGCGGTCGCGCGGGCGGTGACGGATCGGGACGCTGCGGCCCCGGGCCCGGCGTCCCCGGCAGGCGGCGGGGTGCCGGGCACTCCGGTGGAGCCGGTGGGTGCACCGGGGGCGGGCTGCGCAGCTGCTGCGGAGGCGTCAGGTGGCTCGGTCACCTCGCCACCGTAGGGCCTTATGGGTTATTCGTCCTGTTTTATGGATCGCCTGGGTGAGCCGTTTTCCTGGCCCAGCCGGGTGAGCCGCTCCAACCGGCCTGTCGTCGCGTACGCCGACAGCCCCCGGTGCCACCGGACGGTCTGCGACGCCGTCAGACCGCCACCACTCCATGGGATGCGAAGACCTCGCGGGCCGAGGCGACCTGTTCGGGGGTGGGCGACGGGGTGTCATGCAGGGTGAAGCGCCTGCCCAGCGCCTGCCACTTCGCCTCGCCGAGCTTGTGGAAAGGAAGGACGTCGACACGGGAGACATTGCCGAGGGAGGCGGCGAAGGCGGCGACACCGTCGATGTTGGCCGGATCATCGGTCAGTCCCGGCACCAGCACGAAACGGACGTGCACCTCCTTGCCGAGGTCGGCGAGGCGGCGGGCGAAGTCCAGGGTCGGCTCCAGCGGGCGACCGGTGACCCTGCGGTACGTGGCCCGGTCCCAGGACTTGATGTCGAGCAGGACCAGATCGACATCGCGCAGCAGGGCATCGGTGGCCCGGGCGCCCAGAAAACCAGAGGTGTCCAGGGCGGTGTGCAGCCCGAGCTCGTGCTTGAAACGGTGGAAGAGCTCACCGGTGAAGACCGGCTGCAGCAGCGGTTCACCGCCGCTGATCGTGGCGCCACCGCCCGCGGCCCGGATGAAGGTCGTGTACTTGTCCGCCTCGGCGACGAGGTCGTCGGCTGCCATCCGGGTACCGCTGCGCATCTTCAGCGTGTCGGGGTTGTGGCAGTAGAGACAGGCGAGCGGGCAGCCGGCCAGGAAGGCCACGAAACGGGCGCCGGGTCCGTCGACACCCGTCGAAAGGTCCCAGGAGTGGACCGATCCGGATATCGGCCGCCGGGTCGCCGCACCCGCCGGGGTGACGGAGGTTGCGCTGTTCCCGACGCCACCGGCGCGGTCGAAGGCGTCGACGCAGTCGGCGGCGCCGAAGGCGCTCTCGCCGTCCGGGCGATCGGGGGCGGAGCGTTCACCGTCCGGACGGTCGGAGACGGAACGGTCGGAGACGGAACGGTCGGAGGCAGAACGGTCGCCGTCCGGGCGGCCGGGGAGGGAGCGGTCGAAGTCGGTGTCGTCGAGGAGTGCGGCCATGGCAGGGCCTCCTGTGCGGACGGTTCGTCCGGTGGTCGGGCTCGATGGGCGTACGTGTACGGGGCGCGCGGCCCCGGGGCCCTGCGGGGAGGGGGCTCCCGGCGCCGCGCGGTTCAGGGGGCTCGGAACGATCGGGGATCAGAGCGAGCCGTGGAAGGTGCGGTGGATGACATCGAGCTGCTGCTCCCGGGTCAGCCGCACGAAGTTGACGGCGTACCCGGAGACCCTGATGGTCAGCTGGGGATAGTTCTCCGGGTGCTCCATGGCGTCTTCGAGCGTCGCCTTGTCGAGCACGTTGACGTTCATGTGGAAGCCGCCGCTCGCCACGTAGCCGTCCAGTACCCCGGCCAGGTTCCGGACCCGGTCCTCGGGTGTCCGTCCGAGCGCGTCCGGCGTGATGGTGTTGGTCAGCGAGATGCCGTCCTCCGCGTCGTCGTACGGCAGCTTCGCGACCGACAGCGCGGAGGCGATGTAGCCGTGCTCGTCGCGCCCGTTCATCGGATTCGCGCCCGGGGCGAACGGGGCGCCGGAGCGGCGGCCGTCCGGGGTGTTGCCGGTCTTCCTGCCGTAGACGACGTTCGAGGTGATGGTCAGCACCGACTGGGTGTGCACCGCACCCCGGTAGGTCGGGTGCTCACGGATCTTCTCCATGAAGTCGTGGACGATGCCGCGGGCGAGAGCGTCGGCACGGTCGTCGTTGTTGCCGTACGCCGGGTAGTCGCCCTCGATCTCGTAGTCCGTCGCGAGCCCCGTCTCGTCCCGGATGACCCTGACCCGGGCGTACTTGATGGCGGAGAGCGAGTCGGCGGCGACCGACAGGCCCGCGATGCCGCAGGCCATGGTGCGCAGGACCTCCCGGTCGTGGAGGGCCATCTCCAGGCGCTCGTAGGCGTACTTGTCGTGCATGTAGTGGATGACGTCGAGCGCGTGCACATACGTCCTGGCCAGCCAGGAGAGCATCGCGTCGTACCGCTCGGCGACGGTCTCGTGGTCGAGGTACTCGTCGGTGATGGGCTCGAAGCCGCTCACCACGAGCTTGCCGGTCATCTCGTCACGGCCGCCGTTGATCGCGTAGAGCAGCGCCTTGGCGACATTGACGCGGGCTCCGAAGAACTGCATCTGCTTGCCCGTCGCCATCGCGGAGACGCAGCAGGCGATCGCCGTGTCGTCGCCGTACTTGGGACGCATCAGCTCGTCCGACTCGAACTGGAGGGCCGAGGTGTCGATGGCGACCTTCGAGGCGAACTCCTTGAATCCGACGGGGAGTTCCCGCGACCAGAAGACCGTGAGATTCGGCTCGGGGGCCGGTCCCAGGTTGTAGAGGGTCTGCAGGGCCCGGAAGGTCGTACGGGAGACGAGCGGACGGCCGTCCTCACCGATCCCGGCCATCGACCAGGTGACCCAGGTCGGGTCGCCGGAGTACAGCTCGTTGTACTCCGGGGTGCGCAGGAAGCGGACGATACGGAGCTTGATGACGAAGTCGTCGATGAACTCCTGGGCCCGTTCCTCCGTGATGAGTCCGCGCTCGATGTCACGCTGGAGGTAGATGTCCAGGAAGTTGTCGATGCGGCCGATCGACATGGCCGCGCCGTTCTGCTCCTTCACGGCGCCGAGATAGCCGAAGTACAGCCATTGCACGGCCTCGCGGCCGGTGCGGGCGGGCCCGGAGATGTCGTAGCCGTACGACCTGGCCATCGCCTTGAGCTCGTGCAGGGCCCTGATCTGCTCGGCGACCTCCTCGCGGTCCCTGATGACGTGCTCGCTCGGCCACTGCTCACCGAGGGCGGCGCGGTCGGCCTCCTTGTCCGCGATCAGCCGGTCGACTCCGTAGAGGGCGACGCGGCGGTAGTCGCCGATGATGCGGCCGCGGCCGTAGGCATCCGGCAGTCCGGTGATGATGCCGGAGGAACGGCAGGCCCGGATCTCGGGGGTGTACGCGTCGAAGACGCCGTCGTTGTGGGTCTTGCGGAGGCGGGTGTAGACCTCCCGCATCTCCGGATCGGCCTCGTAGCCGTACGCGTTCAGCGCGCCCTCGACCATCCGCCAGCCGCCGTTGGGCATGACGGCGCGCTTGAGCGGGGCATCGGTCTGGAGTCCGACGATCAGATCGCGGTCGGCATCGATGTACCCGGGCTCGAAGGCGTCGATCCGGGACGGCGTCTTCAGGTCGACGTCGTGGATGCCCCGGGCGATCTCGTCCGGGAACATCGCGAGGAGCTTCTCCCACACCGCGGTGGTCCGGGCGGTGGGACCGGCGAGGAAGGAACCGTCGCCCTCGTAGGGGGTGTAGTTCTGCTGGACGAAGTCACGGACATCGATCGCGTCGCGCCACAGCCCGCCCCTGAAGCCGTCCCAGGCCCCGCTGCCCGCCGCCGTCTCTGCCGCAGTCGCCGTCATCGCCCGCACCGCACCTTCCGAGATCGTCCGTGCGCCTCTTTGTCGCAGCCTCCATTCCACCCCCGTTTTCCAGGGTTCCGGGCCCGCAATGGTCCCTACCGAAAGGACCAAGGTCCCGCCAAATACCTCGTCCCTCCGTGCATAACTTCGCTGACCTGCGGTTTTCATGAGGACTTCAGTCCCTGCGAATGCTTGTGAACGCATTCACAACTATTGCTCCGTCTGGGTAACCCGCACTCTTCCTCGTGCCGACGGCGATCTCCGTTCCGCCCTGCGATACGGCCTGATCGCGATCATCCCGCTGGACGAGACACTGCACGGTGGCCACCATGACGGTCCGGAACGCGGCGAACGGAAAGAGTGGATCCGATGAGGAGCACGTCGTGACAGAAGAACCGCGGAAGTCGCCGGCCCTCTCCGCACCGGCCCCCTCCGCACCGGCCACCACCGGCCCGCTCGACGCCCTGACCGATGTGGCGGGGCTGCGCGTCGGTCATGCGCAGCTGGCGGACGCCGACGCGCTGAGCGGCACCACCGTCGTCCTCGCCCCCGAGGGCGGCGTGGTCGCGGCCGTCGACGTACGCGGCGGCGGCCCCGGCACCCGGGAGACGGACGCGCTCGATCCGCGCAATCTGGTGCAGCGCATCGACGCCGTCGTCCTGACGGGCGGCAGTGCGTACGGCCTGGACGCGGCATCCGGCGTGATGGCCTGGCTGGAGGAGCAGGGACGCGGGGTGCGGGTCGGCGCCGACCCGGCACAGGTGGTGCCGGTGGTTCCTGCCGCCTGCCTCTTCGACCTGGGGCGGGGCGGCGACTGGCGGGCCCGCCCGGATGCCTCGACCGGCCGCGCCGCGGTGGAGGAGGCGGCGGGTACACCACCGGGGGCGCCGGTCGCCGAAGGGTGCGTCGGCGCCGGTACCGGCGCGGTCGCCGGGCAGCTCAAGGGCGGCGTGGGCACGGCGAGCGTGCGGCTGGCGTCCGGGATCACGGTGGGCGCGCTCGTCGTGGTGAACGCCGCGGGTTCGGTCCTCGACCCGGTTACCGGAGTGCTGTACGGGGAGTACGGCGCCATCGAACCACCGACGTTCCCCGCACCCGAGGTCCACCGGGCGGCGCAGCGGCGCCTGGCCGAGGCGCGGGCGGCGGACGCGCGTCCCCCGCTCAACACCACACTCGCCGTCGTCGCCACCGACGCCGAACTCACTCGCGCCCAGGCGCAGAAGCTCGCGGGGACGGCGCACGACGGACTGGCGCGCGCCGTGCGTCCGGTGCATCTGCTGACCGACGGGGACACTGTTTTCGCCCTCGCCACCGGCGCCCGGTCACTGGATCCGCGCAACCCGGTCGCACTCAACGACCTTCTGACAGCCGGTGCGGACACGCTGACCCGTGCCATCGTGAAGGCCGTCCGGGCAGCTCAGAGCGTCAACCGCCGAAACGGCGGCGGCTACCCCTCGTACAGTGATCTCTACGGCGCACGGCCGCCGCTCCCGCAACCGCCGCCGTACCGCGACCGGAACCCCGACTCGCCTTCCACGTAAGGCAGTTCGGATGAAAACACAGGAATGAACCGTGGGCACCGTACGTTTCCCTGAACCCCGGTCACGATGTCGGACCCAGGGACTACCTTAAGCATGCACCCAGTAACACGCGGCGACGGCCTGGAGACAGCACCTTGAGCGATCCGTACGAGACAACCGAGCAGCACCTCGAGCGACTCCTGCGACGCGCACTCAACTCGATCGACCTGCCCGACAGCACGGTCGAAAGACTCGGTACCGCACTCGCCCACAGCAGTTCCCTGCACTCCTCGCACCACAGTTCCGTACTCCAGCGAGAGACCTACCGGCATACCTACCTGCTGGCCGACGGCACCACTCTCACCCTGTGGGAGCTGGTGCAGGACGGCCGGCTGAGCACGGCGGGCCGGTGGCCGGGGACGCGGCCCGGCCTCCGGCACCACGAGGTGTACGACGACGAGGCCGAGCTCCGTGTCGCCGTCGCCCGGCTGAGCGGCGGTGTCGGCGAGGCCCCGGAGTTCGGGGACGACGGGCCGCAGGCCGACCTGGAGATCATCACCGTCCTGATGGCGGCCCCCTCGGTCCCGCTGCCCCGTATGTACGCCCCGGACAACTCCGCCGACCACGCCCGCCGTGTCCTGCGCCGGGCGGAGAACCGCGACGGCCCCGGCGAGGCCACCGCCCAACTGCTGCGCAACGCGTTCGCCCACCACATCACCCAGGTGTTCGGCCAGCAGTGCCAGGTGGACGGGCGGGAGGCCGGTTTCACGCTGTACGAGCACGCCTTCCTGCTCCTCGACGGCAGCGAGACGAGCCTGTGGGAGGTCGAGCACACGGCCACGCCGGACGGCCGCCACATGTGCGAGGTGTACGGCGACGAGGAGTCCGCGCGCGGGGCGATGGAGAACCGTACGCACATCTGCTGACGGAACCGCCCCGCACAACCGCCGCGTGCCCGCACCCCTGGGGGAGGTGCGGGCACGCGGCGGCCGTCATCGCGGCGCCGGTCGTCATGCGGTCAGGTGATGGCCTAATGGAGGACCACTCTGAGGGCATGACCGAGACCCCTGCAAGAGGCTGAGCCCATGACCGACACCCCGGCACGGCTGCTGAATCTGCTGTCGCTCCTCCAGACGCCGCGGGAGTGGCCGGGCAGCGAACTCGCGGAGCGGCTCGACGTCAGCCCGCGCACCATCCGCCGCGACATCGGCCGGCTCCGCGCGCTGGGCTACCCGGTCGAGTCCTCGCGCGGATCGGTGGGCGGATACCGCCTCGTCGCGGGCACCGCCATGCCGCCCCTGCTCCTGGACGACGAGGAGGCGGTGGCCATCGCGGTGGGTCTGCGGGCCGGTGCGGGCCATGCCATCGAGGGGGTGGACGAGGCATCCGTACGGGCGCTCGCGAAGCTGGAGCAGGTCCTGCCGTCACGGCTGCGGCACCGGGTGTCGACCTTGCAGAACGCGACGGTGCCCCTGACCCGCGGGGACGGTTCGACGATCGATCCACGCACGCTGACGGTGATGGCGGCGGCGGTCACCGCACGGGAGCGGCTGCGGTTCACGTACCGGGCGGGCGACGGTGCCGAGACGAAGCGGCAGGCCGAACCGTACCGGTTGGTGAGCACGGGGTGGCGCTGGTATCTCGTGGCGTACGACCTGGAGCGCGAGGACTGGCGTACGTTCCGGGTCGACCGAGTCAGCGAGCCGTTCGCGACCGGGGCCCGTTTCACACCGCGTGAGCTGCCCACGGGTGATGCGGCGGAGTTCCTCAGCAGCTCCCTGTCCTGGCGGAAGCCCGAGCTGACGGTCGATGTGAGCTTCGCGGCCCCGGCGGACTTCGTGTCCGCACGACTGCCGGCCGGGATCGCTCCGTTGGAGCGGACCGGCGAGAACAGCTGTCGGCTGAGGACCGTGGTGTCGGACGCGCTGGAGTGGGTGGTGTTCCGACTGGCCCTGGTGGACTGCGAATTCACCGTGCACGAGCCACCGCAGCTGGTGGAGTACATGAGCCGGCTGGGCGCCCGCCTGACGCGGGCGGTACCGCCCGGCGGCGCCGGCGGAGAAGAGCTGCGCGGAGAAGAGAGGTGGAGAAAAGAATGAGCCCCGGCGCCAGGGGGGGTGAGCGCCGGGACTCAGCTCAGGGGGTCACACGAAGCGACCTATTTCGGAGGTTACTGGACTCGCGCTCATGCCGCAGCGTCAAAACCCGTGTCGTGGGCCATTCGCTTCAGTTCGAGCAGTGCGTGCTTCTCGATCTGGCGGATCCGCTCGCGGGTCAGTCCGTGCTGCTTGCCCACCTCGGTGAGGGTCCGCTCGCGGCCGTCCTCGATGCCGTACCGCATGCGGATGATCGACGCGGTGCGGTTGTCGAGCTTGCCGATCAGGTCGTCCAGCTCCTCGCTGCGCAGCAGCGTCATCACCGACTGCTCGGGCGACACCGCGGAGGTGTCCTCCAGCAGATCGCCGAACTGCGTGTCGCCGTCGTCGTCCACGGACATGTTGAGGCTGACCGGGTCACGGGCCCAGTCCAGGACGTCGCCCACGCGCTCCGGCGTGGAGCCCAGCTCGGCGGCGATCTCCGTGTGGTCGGGCTCACGCCCGTGCCCGCGGTTGAACTCGCGCTGCACCCGGCGGATCCGTCCGAGCTCCTCCACCAGATGGACAGGGAGCCGGATCGTGCGGGACTGGTCGGCTATGGACCGGGTGATGGCCTGACGGATCCACCACGTCGCATACGTGGAGAACTTGAAGCCCTTGGCGTAGTCGAACTTCTCGACCGCGCGCACCAGGCCCGCGTTGCCCTCCTGGATCAGGTCGAGCAGAGGCAGCCCGGCCCGCGGATAGCGGCGGGCGACGGCCACGACCAGTCGGAGGTTGGAGCGGATGAATACGTCCTTGGCGCGCTCGCCGTCGGCGACCAGCGCCTCCAGCTCCTCGCGCGTGGCTCCGCCCGCGTCGCTCTCCACCACGCCGTCGAGCACCTGTCGCGCATACACGCCCGCTTCGACGGCCTGCGACAGCTCGACCTCCTTCGCGGCATCGAGCAGCGGCGTACGCGCGATCTCGTCCAGGTACATGCCGACCAGGTCGCGATCGGCGATCTCTCCGCTCGCTGCGCGAACACTGCTTGCCCGGTTGGTCCCACCGGTGGCGGACGAACGGCGGGCGACGGCCCGGGTTGCCATGCGTGCTCCCTTGTTGAGTAGGTCGCGACACCCGCTCGGGTGCCCTGCATCCGATGGAAACAACGACTGGAATCCGGACAGAATTCCCATGCCTGGCATTCACTTTCGTGATCATGCAGTATCCTGCACCGCCACAGAGGGGGCGAGCATGGCGAGCAACCGGACAGAAGTGCAGGTCAGGCCAGGCATCGAGGGTGATCTGGAAGCCCTCACGGACCTCTACAACCACTACGTGCGTGAGACCGCGGTCACATTCGACATGGTCCCCTTTACACCTCAACAGCGGCTGCCGTGGCTTCGTTCCCATCCCGAGGACGGGCCGCACCGTCTTCTGGTTGCCCAGGACGTCCGGACCACCGGCCCGGCCTCGATCCTGGGGTACGCCACCAGCAGCGCCTTTCGCCCCAAGGCCGCGTATGCGACCTCCGTCGAGGTGAGCGTGTACTGCGCGGCGCAGGCCACCGGCCGCGGCATCGGCACGCTCCTCTACTCCGCGCTGTTCGAGGCGCTCGCCGAGGAGGACGTGCACCGCGCGTACGCGGGCATCACCCAGCCCAACCGGGCCTCCGTCCGGCTGCACGAGCGCTTCGGTTTCCGCCATGTCGGCACGTACGCCGAGGTGGGCCGGAAGCTCGGCACGTACTGGGACGTGGCCTGGTACGAGAAGCCGCTGGGACCGCAGTCCTAGGACGTGCGGGGGGCGCGGCGTACGTCCGCAGCCCGTTACGTGCCGAAGGCGCCGCCCCTAGCGTGCTGCCGCATGACCGGGACGACGAACAGGAACGGCACGGCCGACAACGACAGCGCGGCCCGCGACGACGGCACGACGAGCGAGGCCGCCGACGACCCCACCGGCACCCTCGACGAGGCGCTGGAACGCCTGCACTCGGCGGGACCCGAACGGAACGGCTGGCTGAGCAATCATGGCCCGATGGCCGTCGAGGCGCTGGTCCGGCACGGTCAGGCACCGGCCGTCCATCGATGGCTCGACCACTACAGCCACAAGCTGGAGGACATGCCGGACCCCACCTCACGGGTGACCGCCCGGAACTGGCACGAGGCCCTGGGCGACCCGCGCCGTATCGCGGACTGGACGGCGTACTTCGAGCAGGAGACGGCCGAGCGCCCCTGGCGCGACGTCCTGACCGAGTGGTGGCCACGACTGCTGCCCGGCATCGCAGCGGGCGCCACCCACCCCGTGATCCGGGTCGGCCACTCCGTACGCACCCTGCTCACCGGTGAGGCGAGCGCACCGCGCGTCGCCGAGCTCGCCCATGGCCTCGGCTACTGGGCCGCCCGCCACCAGACCCTGCCCACGGCAACATGGACGGCACCCGCATCGAGCGCCGCGGCCGCACTGGACGCCGTACCGCCCGTGCTCGAACAGAGCGGCGGCATCCGGGACCGGCTGGCCCAGCTCGCCGCGTTGCCCGTCTGGCCGCAGCGGTTCCCCGACGACCCGGGCGAGGCGCGGGACCGGCTGGAGGAGCTGGTGCGGGCGGCCACCCATCGCTATGCCACGCACGGGCACGGCGAACCGATCATGCTGGTGCATGCCGCGACCGCACCCAACGCCGTGCTGCGCACACTGCCCGCACTCCCCCGCCCTCTGTGGGCACCGAGCCTGGCGGCTGCCTGGGCGGCGAGCGCGGCGGTCACCGCCGCCTACACCCCGGGCGGACCGTCCCCGTACGAGCCGACGACGGCGTCCGCCGAGGAACTCTTCGCACGGGCGGCGGCGCACGGCGACGACCACACGATCAAGTTCACGGACACCGCGCTGGACGTCGGCGACGCGACGGCCCTCGCCGCCGCGCTGCGCTCGATCGAGCTGAATCCGCCGGTCCTGTGAGGGCCCCGGCCGTCCTCAGCCGAACTGCACCGAGCGCTTGGCGAGTCCCATCCAGAACCCGTCGATGACGCTGCGGCCCCGGTCCAGCTCGCCCTCCGAGGCGCCGAGCGTCACGAAGAGCGGCGCGAAGTGCTCGGTGCGCGGGTGGGCCAGGCGGCCGGCCGGGGACTTGTGCTCGAAGTCCAGCAGCGCGTCGACGTCGCGGGCCTGCAGCGCCCGGTTCCCCCAGTCGTCGAACTCCGCCGACCAGCCGGGGACGCCACCGCCGGCGTGCCGCAGGGCGGCCAGGTTGTGGGTGAAGAAACCGCTGCCGACGATGAGGACGCCCTCGTCGCGCAGCGGTGCGAGCTTGCGCCCGATGTCCATCAGCTTCTGCGGGTCCAGCGTGGGCATGGAGATCTGGAGCACGGGGATGTCGGCGTCGGGGAACATCTCCACCAGCGGAACGTACGCCCCGTGGTCGAGCCCGCGGTCCGGGATGTCCTGGACCGGCGTACCGGCTCCGCGCAGCAGTTTGCGTACGTTCTCGGCCAGCTCCGGGGCGCCCGGGGCGGCGTACCGCACCCGGTAGTAGTGCTCGGGGAAGCCCCAGAAGTCGTAGACGAGCGGAACCGTCTGCGTCGCGCCGAGGGCGAGGGGGGCCTCCTCCCAGTGCGCGGAGACCATCAGGATCGCGCGGGGGCGGGGCAGCCCGGCGGACCATGCGGCCAGTTCACCGGGCCAGACCGGGTCGTCGGCCAGCGGCGGTGCACCGTGGGAGAGATAGAGGGCGGGCATGCGCTCCGCGGTGACAGTCATGGCACTCCCATCCACTGCGATCAAGGCAGGTCTTCTGCGGGTCTCGTCGAGAAGGACTTTTCTTTAACCTTCAAGCTCCCACTCCCGGAGACCTTAGCCCTATCTAGTTAAACTTTCAAAAAGTCGTACAGTGGAGCCCATGACCACGGCATCCTCCGGCGGGACCCGCTGGCTCTCCGACGAAGAGCAGACCGTCTGGCGTGCGTATCTCCACGCCACCACGCTCCTGGAGGACCATCTCGACCGCCAGTTGCAGCGCGATGCCGGGATGCCGCACATCTACTACGGACTGCTCGTCCAGCTCTCCCAGGCACCGCACCACCGGATGCGGATGACCGAGCTCGCCAAGGACGCCAAGATCACGCGCTCCCGGCTCTCCCACGCCGTGGCGCGGCTGGAGAAGAACGGCTGGGTGCGCCGCGAGAACTGCCCGTCCGACAAGCGCGGCCAGAACGCGGTCCTCACCGACGCCGGCCACGAGATGCTCCGCCGGTCCGCGCCGGGCCATGTCGACGCCGTACGCCAGGCCCTGTTCGACCGGCTCACCCCCGAGCAGCTGGCCTCGCTCGGCGAGATCATGCAGGCCGTCGCCACCGGACTGCAGCCGGAGGGCACCGGCGCGGACCTGCCCTGGCTGCGCTGAGCCGCACGAATCCCGCACCATGACCGGGGAGCGCCTCGTGCGCTCCCCCGCTTGCGCGGGGACACGTGTGCGCGCGGGCGCGCGCGTGCGCACAGGGACATGGGTATGCAGGGAGAGAAGCCCCCCGCCCGTCCCCCACCACAGACCGGCTCGGGGCACATCTCGAGGACGGGCGGATCCGGGAAAACCAGCCGATCGGCGCACTCAGCGAGCGGCACCTCGTCAGCCGTCACAGGCTGAACCGCAGAGCGCAGTCCGGGCCGGCGGACTGCCGCGGACCCGAGGCGCCTCTATGCACAAGTCCCGCCACCGGATACGCAGTCGCCGTCACCCGATCGCGCTCGGGTCGGCAACAGCCCTGGTGATAGCGGCGACGGCCACGGCCAGCGACACTCTCCCGATACCCAGCAGGGCCTCGGCCGGCCCGACGGCCGCGGCCCAGGCGGCAGGGCTCGCCCCGTGCCGGATCACGGCAACCATGGGCGTGCAGATGTCGGAGGGACTTCCGACCTCGAAGAACTACGCCCGCTCCACGGGCAAGGTCCGCGCCCTCAACCTGATGATCGACTTCCCGGACGCCCCGGGCACCGAACCGGCGATGGACCGGTACGCCGAGTTCTTCCCGCAGACCACCAAGTGGTTCCGGACGGCGTCGTACGGACGGCTCACCTACGTCCCCGACGCCCCCGTGAAGTCCTGGCTGCGGATGCCACTGCCGTTCTCCGAGTACGGGATCGACCGCGGATCGCCGTACGAGCCGGGCTACCGCCAGCTCGTCCAGGACATCGTCGCCGCCGCTGATCCGAAGGTCGACTTCAGCAAGTACGACCTGTTCAACATCCTGGTCACACCGAACGCCGGGCCCTCCGCCCTGGACACCGTCCTGTCCGTGACGTTCTCCGGCAACGACGACGCCCCGCACGCGGACGGGGTGGCCCTCACCAACGCGTCCTTCATCTACAGCCGCCAGGACGACGGCTCGGGGTCGTTCGAAAAGACCGGGTACCGCGTCCTGCCGCACGAGAACGGTCACATCTTCGGCCTGCCCGACCTCTACACCCCGGACGGCGGCGGCTCGGTCGGGCACTGGGACATCATGTCCGAGGACTGGGGCGCCAACAACGACCTGCTGGGCTGGCACAAGTGGAAGCTCGGCTGGCTCGACAACAAACAGGTCAGCTGCGCCGCGAAGTCCGGCACCAGCGAGCATGTCCTTGCGCCACTGGCCACCAAGGGCGGCGCGAAGCTCGCGTTCATACCGCTGAGCAGCGAGTCCGGTTACGCGGTGGAGGTCCGGACCCGGGCGGGCAACGACCAGGCGGTCTGCCGGCCCGGCGTGCTGATCTACAAGGTGAAATCGGACGTCGACACGGGCCAGGGGCCGGTGTCGGTGATGGACAGCACCAAGAAGAGCAGCGGCTGCACCGATCTGCCCAACGTCCACACCGAACTCTCCGACGCCCCGTACCAGCCCGGCGAGACCTTCACCGACCGGACCCACGGGATACGCATATCCGTGACCGACAAGGACGGCAAGGGGAAC
Source organism: Streptomyces sp. NPDC052052 (assembly GCF_040680455.1). NCBI lineage: Bacteria > Bacillati > Actinomycetota > Actinomycetes > Kitasatosporales > Streptomycetaceae > Streptomyces > Streptomyces sp. NPDC052052. The sequence continues at coordinate 234,244 of NZ_JBFAWU010000010.1, forward strand.
TACCACGTCCGGATCACTCGCCCCTGACGGCCTCGATCGCCCGCGGCCGGCGGTGGCCGGGCGCAGGTGAGCCATCTGCCAGGGCATCATCGAAGTGGTCCGTCAACACCCTGACGAGAAGCGGACGTTGAAGACCTTCGCCGTCTCGCCTTCCTGCGTGAGTTCCGTATGCGCCCCAGGGATCCCGGAAGAAGGCGTGCGACGTCGAATGCCGCGTGATCATCCGGCCCACCGGGTCCGCCTCATGACCGGCCCCGATTTCGGCGTTCCGATCACCGAGTGGCAGCGTGCCGCCCTACGCCGGTTCGTCGCCGGGTGACGCCGGGCCGGGCTCCTGCGCGTCCGTTGTTGTCGCCGCTCTTGTCTCGTTCTCTGCGCCGGTCAGCCGAGCTTGTCGACCGCCTGGTAGTACGTCCAGGCGGTCGCGTCGCACGAGGTCTTCTTCAGGCCGGAGTAGGTGGCGCAGACCCGCTGGAGATCCGCGTAGAAGGCGCTGTCCAGACGGGCCTTGTTGGCGTCGAACGTCCCGGCCGCCGTGTAGTTGCGGTAGCCGAAGTCGTGGCGCACACACGCGTTGGCGAAGGGGAAGCCGAACGGGTTGTCCGGCGAGGTGGTGCAGTAGTCGGTGGACCAGTCGAAGCCATAGGCGCTCCACGCACCCTGATTCGCACGGGCGGCGAAGAACGCGTCGTAGGCGGCGGAGCTGGTCTGGGTCCAGCTGCTGAGCACGGCGCCCTTGTCCGCGGGAGCGGCGGTCGCCGAGGCGGCGGGCAGGACGGCGACGGCCACGGCCGCGACGGCAACGGCGGTCAGTCGGGCGAAGGGACGGCGGCGCATGGGCTCTCCTCCGGGTCTGGCCCGGTGGGTGGTCCACCGGGGCCTGGGCAGCCTGCGCCGGAGGCCTACACCGCTCCCATGCCGCCTCTATGTCGCCCCGTGCACCGGTCTCTCGCTCATGCCCTGAGGTAGGCGAGGACGGCGAGGACCCGGCGGTGCGTCTCGTCCGCCTGTGGCAGGTCGAGCTTGGTGAGGATGCTGCTGATGTGCTTGCCGACGGCCGCCTCGGACACCACCAGTTCGCGGGCGATCGCCCCGTTCGACTTGCCCTCCGCGATCAGCGCGAGGACCTCGCGTTCGCGCGGGGTGAGCCGCTCCAGCGGGTCGCGGCGGCGGCGCAGCAGCTGGCGCACCACCTCGGGGTCGACCACGGTGCCCCCGTCGGCGACCTCGCACAGGGCGTCCACGAACTCCTCGACCTGGCCGACCCGGTCCTTGAGCAGATAGCCGACGCCCGAGCCGTCCCCGGAGTCGAGCAGCTCCGCCGCGTAGGTCCGCTGCACGTACTGGCTCAGGACGAGCACCGGCAGCGCGGGCCGCTTCTCGCGCAGCCGGACGGCCGCGTGCAGCCCCTCGTCCTGGAATCCGGGCGGCATCCGCACATCGGTGACGACGATGTCCGGCACGTGCTCCTCGACCGCGGCGATCAGTGCCGGGGCGTCCCCCACGGCGGCGACCACCTCGTGGCCGAGGCGGCCGAGCAGGCCGATGAGCCCTTCGCGCAACAGCACGCTGTCCTCGGCCAGGACTACCCGCAGCGATCGGCCGGATCGGTCAACTCGCAAGGAAACTCCACCCTCAGCTCGGTCGGTCCGCCGGGCGGACTGGACAGGGAGAGTCTGCCATCGAGAACCGACACCCGGTCCGCGAGTCCGGTCAGTCCGCTGCCGCCCCGCACGTCCGCACCGCCGCGCCCGTCGTCGCGCACCCGCAGGGCGAGACGGCCGTCGGACCAGCCGCCGGACACCTGCGCGCGGTCCGCCCCGCTGTGCTTGGCGACATTGGCGAGCGCCTCGCACACCACGAAGTACGCGGCCGCCTCCACCGACTGGGAGAACCGTCCGGGCAGGTCGAGGTCGACGTCGACGGGGACCGGCGAGCGGTCGGCGGCGTCGCTGACGGCGGCCTCGAGACCGTAGTCGGCGAGCACCTTGGGGTGGATGCCGTGGATCAGTTCCCGCAGCTCCGCCAGGGCCTTGCCGGCCTCGTCGTGGGCGCGGGCGAGCTGGTCGGCGAGGGCCCCTTCGGGGGCGTCGAGGCGGGCCAGGCCGAGGGTCATCGTCAGGGCGACCAGGCGTTGTTGGGCGCCGTCGTGCAGATCGCGCTCGATGCGCCGGCGCTCCGCCTCGAAGGCGTCCACCAACCGGACGCGCGAGCGGCTCAGTTCCACCACCTTGACGCCCAGGTCACCGTCACGCGGGGCGATCAGCAGGCGGGTCAGCTCGGCGCGGGCGCCGGCCGCCGTCCCCAGCACGTACGCGCCCAGGGCCAGCAGCACGACGCCCAGCACGGCGAAGCCGAACGCGGACGGCCAGGTGGTGACCGTCCACTGCTTGAGCACCTTGGCCTCCTCGCCGCCGCCCACCGTCGCCATCATCACCGGGGTGGCGACCACGGAGAGCGGGAAGAGCAGGGCCACGGTGACCGCGAGCGCGTCGACCGGCCACAACAGGCCCGCGAACAGCAGCGCGTAGCCCAGCTCCCGCCAGGTCGCCTGCTCGCGCAGCCGCGTCGTCAGCCAGGCCCACAGCCCCTCGGCGCCGGGCGCCTGGTGCTGCGGCGGGGCCGGGTCCAGGTCGACCAGGCCGAGCCGGCGGCGCTCGGCCCAGGCCACCGGCAGACCCGCGAGCGCCGTCAGCACGAGCAGCGGCAGCCCCACGAGGACCACGGCGAGCGCCCCGCCCAGGACCGCGGTGGTCACGATCCCCACCAGGGCGACGACTCCGGCCAGGGCTCCGCTGAGGAGGTAGACGGCGCTGCGCCAGGGCCAGGCGGAGCGCAGATAACCGGGCCGGGACATGGCCTGCCACACATTGCGAGGGTGCATGGCAGCACGGTAGGAGTCCGCTCCCCCCGCAGGCCAGGGGGGCAGATGCCGGATGCGGGGTAGGGCCGGCCCTACCCCCGCGGGCCCGCGCCCCGGGGTTACGGGTGGCCCCGTGCAGGCTCTTGCCACCGCAAGCTGCTGCCAAATTGAACGCGTAATTCCGCCAACGCCGGGCGCAAACATGACGGAAGAACGACGCTTCGGCGTTTCGCACCGGTCGCGCCGCCACCCGGCGGTGACGGCCGCACCAGGTGGGGGTTCACACATGGAATTCCGGCTTCTCGGGCCTGTGGAGGCGAGAGACGGGGCACGGCGCGTGGCGCTGTCGGGCTCCAAGGTGCACACCGTACTGGCCGCGCTGCTGCTCGCCCGTGGGCGTGTGGTCAGCGACGGGCGGCTGAGTGAACTGCTGTGGGGCTGGGACCCGCCGGCGACGATGAACGCCCAGATATACACGTACATCTCGCGGCTGCGGAAACTCCTCGGCCCCCATGCCGACCTGGTCCGCAGGCCGCCCGGGTACCAACTGGTCGTCTTCGACGCACGGGTGGACGCGGTGGAGTTCGAGCGCCTGCACGAACAGGGCGTCACGGCACTGCGCGAGGGGCGGCTCCCCAGGGCGTCAGGACTGCTGCGCGAGGCCCTCGCACTGTGGCGGGGCCCGGCCCTGTCCAACGTCTCGCCGCATCTCGCCGAGGCCGAGCTGCCGCAGCTGGAGGAGGCGCACACGAGCTGCCTGGAGCACCGCATCGAGGCGGACCTCATGCTGGGGCGTCATCAGCAGCTGGTCTCCGAACTGACCGGTCTGGTCACCGAATGGCCGGTACGCGAACGGCTGCGCGCCCAGCTGATGACCGCCCTGTACCGCTGCGGACGGCAGGCCGACGCGCTGCGCCTGTTCCACGAGGGCCGCGCCATCCTCGCCGAGGAGCTGGGCGTGGACCCCGGCCCCGACCTGGTGGCCGCCTATCAGGACGTGCTGACCGGCGCGCCGAAGCCGCCGGTGCGCCTGTTCGCTGCCCCGGCACCCGCGGCCCGGCCCTTCACGCTGCCGCCCGCGCTCGCCGACTTCACCGCGCGGCAGGCCGAGTTCGACGAGCTGTGCGCGGCACTGGCGCCGCCCGCGGACGGGGCGCGCGGCACGTTCCGGCCACGGCGGATGCTGATCACCGGGATGGCGGGGATCGGCAAGACCGCCCTGGCCGTACAGGCCGCGCACGCCATGGCGGGCGAGTTCCCCGACGGACTGCTGTACGCGCCGCTGCGGCAGGAGGACGGCAGGCCCCAGGACGTGGCCGTCGTCCTCGCCCGGCTGTTGCGGGCGCTCGGGGCCGCGGACGAGGTGCGCGACGGCGGTGACCGCCTCGAAGACCTGATCCGTGCCTACCGGACCCGGACGGCGGGCCGCCGGGTGCTCATCGTGCTGGACGGTGCGGTGAACGAGCTCCATCTGGACGCGCTGCTGCCGTCCACGACCGACGCCGCCGTGCTCGTCACCAGCCGCAGCAGGCTGAACGCGGTGCCCGGCTCACACACCGTGGCGCTCGCTCCCCTCGACGGCGCCGAGTCGCTGGCCCTGCTCGCGTCCGTCGCCGGCCGACAGCTCGTCGAACGGAACCCGCAGGCAGCCGAGTTGATCGTCGGAGCGTGCGCCGGGCTGCCGCTGGCACTGCGGGCCGCGGCCGCCCGGCTCAGCGCCCGGCCGCACTGGCCCGCGTCCCGGCTGGCCGGGCGGCTCGCCGACCCCGCCCTTCGGCTGGCCGAACTGGCCACCGGCGGTCTCGACACCGGCGCCCGTCTGGACGCCGCGCTGCGCCAGCGTCCCGGCGACGAGCGGGAGACGGCCCGGCGCCTCGCCCCGCTGAAGCGGGAGCCGTTCACCGCGCGGGACGCCGCCGAGGAGCTCGGGGTCGCGGAGGACGCCGCCGAGGAGCTCCTGGAGCGGATGGTCGAGGGCGCGGTCCTGACCATGCCGGGTATCGACACCCAGGGCCGACCCCGTTACCGCTTCCACGCGTTGATGCGGCTGGCAGCATGCGGCCACGGGGCGTGCGTGCCCGCACCCCACTGATCCGGGAGAGCCGGCCCGAGGGGCAGAGGTATGCCTGGCCCTACCCGAAGTCTCGATCCTGCCGCACTGCGCCGGGGCACCGCCGGACGGTTTCCTGGAACCACCGCGAAAACGAAGGGTGGCGGCGTCCCGATGACAGGTTGGCTCGCAGAACACGTGCTGGCACACGGCGCCTTCGGCATCCTCGGCGCCGTACTGCTGCTCCCCGCGCTCGAGGCCGCCGTGCCGGTGTTCGGCGCCCTGATGCCCGGCCAGACGGCCGTGGTGGCGGGCGGCATGCTGGCCTGGCAAGGCCACGTCACCGTCGAGGCGACCCTGCTGACCGCGGTGGCCGGCGTCGTCCTCGGCAATCTGGCCGGCTACTTCCTCGGCCGGCGCTGGCAGGCCCGGCTGCTCTCCCCCGCGGGCGGCGCACGGCGTCGCCGCCTCACCGAGCGGGCCCTCGGGCTGATCGCGCGGCGCGGTGCCCACGCGGTCCTCATCGGGCGCTTCATCGCCGTGCTGCGCACCGTCGTCCCCACGCTGTGCGGGGCCACCCGGATGCCGCTGCGGCGCTATCTGCTGTGGTCGGCGGTGAGCGGCGCCCTGTGGGCGCCCACCTTCGTCCTCATCGGCTACGTGATGGGCCCGGTCGGACCCGGATGAGGCGGGTGCGCCCAGGGCTCGCCGCAGGCAGCTGCCACGGCAACCACCTGCCACACGCCACGCCCGGTCAACGGCCGTGCACGCCCGGACAATGGTCCGTGGCGCCGTTTCCGAACTCCTTCCGGCCCTGACCGGGAGGACCAACCTCCGACGAGTTGGGACTCATGAACAACGACGCGATCCAGTTGCGTTCCGTCAGCAGGCGATACGGGGCCGGTGACAGTGCCGTGACGGCGCTCGACCAGGTGTCGCTCTCCTTTCCCCGGGCCACGTTCACCGCGGTGATGGGCCCGTCCGGGTCGGGCAAGTCGACCCTGCTGCAGTGCGCCGCCGGGCTCGACCGGCCGACGTCCGGATCGGTCACCGTGGGCGACACCGAACTGACGCGGCTCAGCGAGACCAAGCTGACCCTGCTGCGCAGGGAGCGCATCGGATTCGTCTTCCAGGCGTTCAACCTGATGCCGTCGCTGACCGCCGAGCAGAACGTGGCGCTGCCGCTCAAGCTGGCCGGCAAGCGGGTGCCCACGTCGCACGTCCGGCAGGTCCTGGAGCAGGTCGGGCTCGGTGGGCGCGCCGGTCACCGGCCCAGCGAGATGTCCGGCGGCCAGCAGCAGCGCGTCGCCCTGGCCCGCGCCCTGGTCACCCGCCCCGAGGTGCTGTTCGGCGACGAACCGACCGGCGCCCTGGACTCGCAGACCAGCCGCGAGGTGCTCGCCCTGCTGCGTTCCATGGTCGACCGCGAGGGCCAGACGATCATCATGGTCACCCACGACCCGGTGGCCGCCGCCTACGCCGACCGCGTCGTGTTCCTCGTCGACGGCCGCGTCAACGGAGAGCTGGTCGGGGCGAGCGCCGACGACATCGCCGCCCGGATGACGAAGCTGGAGGGTGTGCCGTGCTGAGCGTCGCCCTGCGCACCCTGCGCACCCGCTGGGTCACCTTCGTCGGCAGCTTCGTCGCGCTCTCGCTGGGCGTGGCCCTGCTCGCCGTGATGGGCCTGGCGCTCGCCTCCTCGCTGGACGCACCCGAGCGGCCGCCGGAGCGGTTCGCCGCGGCGCCGGTCGTCGTCCAGGGGCAGGACACCCTGCATGTGGCGACGTCGATCGGCGACCGTACCCAGAAGCTCACCGAGCCGCGGCCGGTGCCCGAGGCGGCCCTCGCGAAGCTGGCGGAGCTCGGCCGGGTCGTCGCCGACCGCTCGTTCGCCGTACGTGCGAAGGGCGGACCCGACGGTCTCGTGGGGCACCCGTGGTCCACCGCCGCGTTCGCCCCGTACGAGCTCTCCGCGGGGCGCGCGCCGCGCACCGGCGCCGAGGTCGTCGTCACCGGGGACTGGGCACGGCCCGGCGAGAAGCTGCGCACCGACCGGGGCCCGGTGACCGTCGTCGGCACCCTCACCCCGCGCGGGTTCGAGGACGCCGTCTTCTACGCCGACGAACGCGCCGCCGAACTGGCGCCGACCAGTACCCAGTTGGTGGTGGACGCGGACGCACAGGCGGTGCGCGGGGCGGTGGCCGACAGCGCGGGTGTCACCGTGCTCACCGGGGCCGACCGCCGTCGCGCCGACGCCGACCCGGACCGCGACAGCGAGGCGCTCACCGCGATGAACGCCATGTTCGGCACCGCGGGCGGTGTCACCGCCTTCGTGTCGGTGTTCGTGGTGGCCTCCACCTTCGCCTTCGCGGTCGCCCAGCGGCGCCGGGAGTTCGGGCTGCTGCGCACCGCGGGCGCCACGCCCGGTCAGATCCGCCGGATGGTGATCGCGGAGGCGCTGCTGGTCGGCGTCCTCGCGTCGGCGGCCGGCTGTGTGCTCGGTGCGTATGGGGCCCCGTACCTCGCCTCGTGGGTGGTGGACGGTGATCTCGCGCCGCGCTGGTTCGCCATCGGCGACTACACCTGGCCGTACCACATGGCGTTCTGGACAGGGCTGCTCGTCGCGCTGCTCGGGGTGGTCGCCGCGTCCTGGCGGGCCGGCCGCACCGGTCCCACCCAGGCGCTGCGCGAGGCGTCGGTGGACAGCAAGGCGATGACCTGGGGCCGCTGGCTGTTCGGGGCGGGCCTGCTGCTGACCGCGGTGGTGACGCTGGGCCTGGCGCTGGCCGGTGATCCGGGCGATCTGCTGCACCGCAAGACGTACGTCAGCCGGCCGATGCTGCTGATCACGGCGGTGGCGCTGCTCACCCCGGTCCTGGTGCGCCCGCTGACCCGGCTGATCGCCTGGCTGCCCGCCCAACTCCCGGGCGCGACCGGCATGCTGGTGCGGGAGAACGCGGCCGCCGGGGTCCGCAGGACCGCCGCGATCGCGGCGCCCGTCCTGGTCACGGTCGCCCTCACGGGCTCCCTGCTGGGGGCGACGGCCACCCTCAACGAGGCCAGAGCCACCGAGACGCGTGAGCAGACCGCGGCCGACTTCGTGGTCCGTCCCGCCGGGGACGCCGGGTTCGCCGCGGCGACGGTGGCGCGGCTGAAGGCGGTCGAGGGGGCGACGGTGTCGGCGACCTCGGCCAGTGCCGTGTACGTCCTCGAGGAGGGCGTCGCCCTGATCAAGTCGGAGGCCCGCGCGGCGCAGGCGGGCCCGCTCGCCGAAACGGCCCGGCTGCCGCTGGTCGCCGGGAAGGTCGCCGACCTCGACGACGACTCGATCATCGTCAACGAGGAGTGGGCGCAGCACACCGTCGGCCGGCATGTCGAGGTGTGGCTCGGCGACGGCACGAAGAAGTCGTTGCGCATCGCCGCCGTCATGGCCGTCGGCACCGGCAACAACGGTGTCTACGTCACCCCGGCCAACGCGCCCCGGGCGCCCGTGGACCGCGTGGACGTCTCGGTCGCCGACGGGGCCGACGCCGCCGCGGTGGCCGCGGGTCTGCGGGCGGCGGTGGGCGCCGCGGTCGGCCAGGTGTTCACCAAGGACCAGTGGGTGGAGGCGAGTTACCCGGAGACGAACCGGACCACCCGGTACGGGTTCTTGCTGGTGCTCGGCATCGCTCTGCTCTACACCGGGATCTCGCTGGCCAACACGATGGTGATGGCGACGTCCGACCGGGTGCGCGACCTGGCCGTGCTGCGGCTGGCCGGGGCCACCCGGTGGCAGGTGCTGCGGCTGGTCGGCGCCGAGGCGCTGATGGTCGTGGCGGTCGGCGGGGTGCTCGGGCTGCTGGTCGCCGGGCTGAATCTGGCCGGGATGTGGGGCGCGCTCGGCCTGCAGTCGGTGTGGAGCCCGGTGGAGCTGCCGTGGGCGGAGATCGGTGGGGCGGTCGCGGCGTGCGCGGTGCTCGCCGTGGTGTTCTCCGTGGCACCCGCCTCGCTGGCGATGCGCCGCCGGGCCGTGGAGCTGGCCGGGGTCAAGGAGTGAAGCGCAGGAAGCGAGTGGCCCGAGTGGCCCTGTGACGGGCGCCGGCCGGGCGTCCCCCGTACCGGCCGGCGCCATCTCTCTCCCCCGCGGGTCGTCCCCGGCCGCGCGGCGGCACAGAGGCCGGGCACCCCTGGAGCGGGGTGCCCGGCCTTCTGCGGTGCCTGGGGCGTGCTCAGGCGGCGGGGTCGTGCGGCTCCGCCATCGCGACGGCTATCCTGCGCGGTCCGGTGAACGGCTCGCGGCCGTGCGCGGCCAGCATGTTGTCGACGATCAGGACGTCGTCGCGCTGCCAGTCGAAGCGGGTGGTCACCGAGCGGTAGGCGGCGCGCAGATGGGCGACCGTCTCGTCGGGGATGCGCCCGCCGTCGCCGAAGTAGGTGTTCGTGGGCAGGTCCTCGTCGTCGAAGATCTCCCGCAGCCCCTCCTGCACCTCCGGTGCCAGCGACGTGACGTGCCAGAAGGTGGCGTGGTTGAACCACACACGCTCGCCCGAGCCGGGATGGGTGTGCGTCACGGGCCGGGTCGTGGTCGTCCGCAGACCGCCGTCGGCCCGCCACTGGGCGGCGATGCCCTTGTCCCGGCAGTACGCGACGACGGCGTCCCGGTCGGTGGTGTTGAACGCCTCCTGCCACGGCACCCCGAAGTCCGCGTGGAAGTTGCGCACCACGCGCCAGCCACCGCGCCGCTCGAACTCCTCACGCACCGCCGGGTCGATCGCCCGGTACACCTCGCGGATGTCGGCGAGCGGCGTCGCCCCCTGGGTCAGGGCGGGCTCGATGCAGTAGAAGTACAGGGTCCGCGGCCAGACGGCCTGGTAGGAGTTCTCGTTGTGCAGGAAGATCTCCTCGTCGGCCGGGTAGTCGGTCGACGTGTAGACCTGGCCCTTGATCGTGGAGCGCGGCGAGGAGCGCTCGGCGTAGGTCAGCGGGCCGCTGCCGGAGAAGCCGCGGACCACCTCGTCGAAGCCGTCGACGCCGCCCACGTCGAAGCCGCGCAGCAGGACGGCACCCCGTTCGCCGAGGACCGTGCGGAGCTTGTCGCGGTGCTCGCGCAGCCACGCGTGGACGGATGTGCCCGGCTGGGCGGTGTACTCGATGGCGGTCATGGGGCCACTGCCTCTCTGGTCCTGTCGGCGCTGTCGAGGTCCTCGTAGTGGCGGTGGACGACCGGGCCGGTGGCACCCGCCTCGCGGGCCAGCGCCGCGAAGACGCCGTCGACCGTCGGCAGATCCTCCACCAGCCAGGTGTCGGGTCCGGTCGGCTCCTGGTGGGTGACCAGTACCGGGCCGTCCTCGGCCGGCCGTACGTCGACCTCGCTGAGGTCGGTGATGATGCCGACGCCGATCGCCTTGACCACCGCCTCCTTACGGGTCCAGCAGCGGAAGAAGGCGTGGGCGCGTTCGGTGCCGGAGGCGCCCATCACGTGGGCGAGTTCGGAGGCGCTCAGGACGAGCCGGGAGGCGCCCGCCACGTCCAGGGTGCGGTCGTCCTCCATGTCGACGCCCACCTGCCGGCCGACGACCGCGGCGAGCAGCCAGTGCGGGCCGGTACGGGAGAGGTTGAAGTCCAGGTCGGTGGGCGGCCAGTCGATACGCGGCCGGCCGTGCCGGGGATGGGCGCAGCGGGGGCAGGGCCGGCGGCCGAGCACCAGCTCGCGCGGCGGCACGTCCAGGTAGCCGGCGAGCACCCGGCGCACCGCCGTGTGCGCGGCCGCGTACCGGGCGGCTGCCGGGCCGGGCAGCCGCCGGACCGTTGCCCGTTCGTCGTCCGACAGCAGCTCGACGGCGTCGGCGGTCAGGGTGTCCGGGGCCCGGCCGCGCCAGATGTGGACCACGGCATGGTCTCTGAGCTCTTCGTATGCGGCGGTCATCGCCTCAGTCCGTTCGTCGGTGTTCGTCGGTGGTGCACAGGTGCGCCCGGGGCGCGGGACGGGTCAGTCCGACATCGCGACGAGAACGCGGCGGTCGCCGGTGAACGGGCGCCGGCCGTGCGCGAGCAGCACGTTGTCGATCACCAGGAGGTCGCCGGTCCGCCAGTCGACGTCGACGGCGTGCTCCAGGCCGCGGTCGCGGATCTGCGCGACGTACTCGGCGGGGATGGGGCTGCCGTCGGCGAAGGTGACGTTCTGCGGCAGCTCGTCCTCGGGCAGGATCTGCGCGAGGGCGGACGCGGTGTCGTCGCCGAGGCCGGCCGGGTGCCACTGGTCGGCCTGGTTGAACCAGACCTCCGCCCCGGTGACCGGGTGCCGGGTGGTGGCAGGACGGATCGAGGTGACCCGGATGCCTCCGTCGGCCTTCCACTCCCACTGTGCGCCGGTCGGTCCGAGGAACGCCTCGACGTCCTCGCGGCTGGTGGTCTCGAAGGTGTCCTGCCAGCTCTTGCCGAGGCCGTAGCCGTCGTGCAGGTTCTGCAGGTAGCGCACACCGCCCGCGAAGGCCTCGCGGACCTCGGCGTCCAGGGAGTTCAGCCACAGTTCGGCGTCGACGACGGGGGTGGCGCCGCCGCTGCCGGGCTGGATCTGGCAGTAGAAGGCGAGGCGGGCCGGCCAGGCGTGGGCGTAGCTCATCTCGTTGTGCATCGAGATGGTGAACTCCTGCGGGTACTCCGTGGAGGTGTAGACGTTGCTGCCGACCTTGGTGCGCGGGGAGTTGCCGTGGACGTAGGCGAGACGGTTGGGGAGCAGCAGGTCGAGGATCTCGTCCAGCCGCTCGGGGGTGACGCCGAAGCCGCGGAAGACCAGCCCCTTCTCCTGGACCAGCAGCCGGGCCAGCTCCTCGCCGCCCATCTCCTGAAGCCGGGCGATGAGTTCGTCCTCGCCTCCGACGCCCTCGGCCTCGAGGTCCAGCGGTGTCCAGATGGTGTCCGGGTTCGTCATGGGGTCATGCCTCCAGATCCTTGGTGAGGTCGGCGACCAGTTCGGCCTCACGCTCGGCGAGGTAGAAGTGGTCGCCCGGATAGGTGCGCAGCGCGAAGTCGCCGGCGCGGGTCAGCTCGGACCAGGCCAGGACGGCCTCGCGGTCGCAGCCGGGGTCGTCGGTGCCGAGGAACGCGGTGATGGGGGCGCGGGTCGGCCGGGTCGGCGACGCGGGCCGGTAGTCCTCGATGAGCCGGTAGTCGGCGCGCAGCGTGGGCAGCAGCAGCTCGCGCAGCTCCGGGATGTCGAAGACCTCCGAACCGTAGGAGCCCAACCGGCGTACGCCTGCGACGAGTTCGTCGTCGTCGCGCAGATGCAGGCCGGTGCGGCGGACCCGGTGCGGGGCCGCGCGGGCCGACACGAGCAGGCGCCGCGGCACCACCGAGTGCCGCTCCTCCAGGCGCAGCGCCGTCTCGTAGGCGACGGCCGAGCCCATGCTGTGCCCGAACAGCGCCACCGGCCGGTCGAGGAGCGGCACCAGCGCGGCCGTCACGGCGTCGGCGAGGGAGGCCATGTCGGTCGCGCAGGGCTCGGCGAGCCGCTCCTGCCGGCCCGGGTAGCGCACGGCGACCAGTTCGATGTCGGCGGGCAGGTGCAGCGGCCAGGTGTGGAACAGCTGCGCGTTGCCGCCCGCGTGCGGGAAGCAGACGAGGCGCAGCCGGGGGGTGCTGCGCCCGGCCGTGGCGTGGCGGCGCAGCCAGGGGTTCTCGCCCGTCGCCCGCTCAGCCGTGCGGGTGGGGTGGGTTGCCGTCATCGGCGATCTCTCCCTTCAGGTCCGGTGCCAGGGCGGCGAGTACGGCGAGCACGGCCATCGCGGCGGCGATGGCGTGGACGGTGGCCAGGGCCCCCCAGGCGGCGAGCAGCAGGCCGCCCGCGAAGGAGCCGAGCGCGTTGGTGCCGGAGCCGACGACGCCGGCCGCGGCGGCGACCCGGCCCTGGAGGGCGTCGGGGGTGGTGCGCACCTGGTAGACGGCGGCGGCGACGTTGAAGACGGCGCCGACGAATCCGGTGCCCGCGTACAGCGCGCCCAGGGCCACCGGGTCACCGGTCAGGCCCATGGCGCCGATCAGAGCCGCCCAGGCGACGGCTCCGGCGATGAGCAGCGTGCGCTGACGGCGGATCCGGCGCTGGACGCGACCGCCCGCGAGCGCCCCGCACAGACCGCCGACGCCACCGATGCCGACGACCACGGCGAGGGTCTGCGAGGGCAGTCCCGCCTCCTTGATCCGCAGCACCAGGGCGAGCGCCAGCATCTGGAACAGCACGTTGGTCGCGGCGACATAGCCGAACGCCGCCCGCAGGAACCGCTGCCGCCACAGCCACCGCAGGCCCTCGCCGACCTCGCTCGCCAGACGTGCCGCCCGGCGCTGCGCCGCCACCGTTCCGGTGCCGGACCGCTCCTCCTGGAACGGCTTGCGGATCAGCAGCAGGCTCGCCGCCGACAGCACGTACGCCACCGCCGCGAAGGCGAAGGGCAGGGCGCGGCCTGCCGACTGGAGCAGCACGCCGACCGGCTGGCCGACGAGCCCGGCGCCCCGGCCCCGCGCCTCGTTCTGGGCGAGCGCGGCGGGGAGTTGGGCGGCGGGGACGAGGTTGCGCACGGCGCCGCGCTCGGCGAGCCGGTAGAACACCGCGAGGGATGCCTCGGTGAACGCCGCGGCCGCCAGGTGCGCCACCGCCAGCCGGCCCGTGGCGAGCGCCAGTGCCACACTGCCCACCGCGAGGACCCGGCCCGTCTCGCAGGCCAGCATCAGCCGGCGGCGGTCCCACCGGTCCACGACGGCGCCGGCCGGCAACTGCACGAGCAGCAGCGGCAGCAGGGCCGCCGTGGCGACCACGGACATGGCCAGTGGCGATCCGGTGTGCCAGAGCACGATCAGCGGATAGGCGACCGAGGTCACCCGCGCGGCAAGGAACGACAGGCTCGCCCCCGACCACAACAGCAGGAATTCGCGGTTGCGGCGCAGCGGCGGGGCGGCGGCCGGGGTCGCCCCGGCCGCCTCGGTCACGGTCATGGCCTGCACCACTCCAGGACCGCCATCGCGCTGTGCATCTTGTTCTCGGCCTGGTCGAAGGCGATGCTCGCGGGCCCGTCCAGGACCTCGGCGGTGACCTCGTCGCCGCGGTGCGCGGGCAGGTCGTGCAGGAAGACGGCCTTGGGGCTGTCCTCCCACAGCGCCGCCGTCACCTGGAACGGCGCGAACACGGTCCGCCAGTCGGGGTCGGGCTTGGAGGTGCCGGTGGTCTGCCAGCGGGTGGTGTAGACGGCGTCGAGGTCGGCCGGCAGGTCCGCCATGTCGTGCCGCTCCCGGAAGAGCGACCCGTGGCGGGCGGCCTGGGCCGCGGCCCGCTCGCGGTAGGCGGACGCGAGGCCGTACCCGGGCGGGGTGCGCAACTCCAGCTCGGTGCCGGGGAACCGGGTCAGGGCCAGGGCCAGCGCCGACGCGGTGTTGTTGCCCTCGCCGACGTACAGCACCCGCAGGCCGTCGATCCGGCCGAACCGGCGGCGCAGCGTGGTCAGGTCGGTGAGCGCCTGGGTGGGGTGCTCGTCGGCGCTCATCGCGTTGACGACCGCCATCCGGTCCTGGGTCGCCCAGGCGCGCATCTCGGCGGGGTCGCCCGCGGTCCGCGCGACCAGGACGTCGAGCATCCGCGACATCACCCGGCCGGTGTCCTCGCTGGTCTCCCCCGTGTTGAGCTGGAGGTCACCAGGTCCGTACGCGATGAGCCGGCCGCCCAGGCGCAGCGCGCCGCTGGAGAACGCGGTGCGGGTGCGGGTGGAGGTCTTGCTGAAGTAGATGCCGACGACGTCCCCCTCCAGCGGGGCCACCCGGCCCGCCGCGCCGGCCGAGAACTCGGCGCCGCGTGCGACGAGGGCGTACAGGTCGTTGTCGGTGAGGTCGTCGATCGAGATCAGATGCCGTACGCGTGCCACGGGGTCCTCCTGACGGGGCGGGGGCGGGCGGGGTGACGGGGGCCGCGGGTCATGGCCGCTCCTCGTCGGTGACGACCGGCGCAAGGACGGCCGGGAGGTCGGCGGAGCCGTCGGCCCGGCGCCAGTCCTGCGAGAGCCGGCTGCGCCCGAACCCGCTGTCGGTGCGGCCCAGTTCGGCGGTCAGGTGCTTGACGACGGCCTTGCCGGAGTCGGCGTTGGTCAGGGCGACGAAGCCGGTACCGCCGTGCAGCCGGCTGATCGCCATGTTCCAGTAGCCGGCCGGCTCGCCACCGTGGCCGAACTCCAGGTCCTCACCGCTGTCGTCGACGATCGTGCCGAGGCCGTAGAACGTGCCGGTCTCGCCCGCCAGCAGCTCTCGGGCCGTGGCCTGCGGGAGCAGTGCGCCCGGGGCGCCGAGCAGTGCGTCACGGACGGCGACGGTGAACCGGGCGGCATCGGCCGCCGTCGTCCACAGCCCCGCCGCGGCGAGGTGGGCTCGCCTGCGCCAACCACCCTTGAGAGCAGCGCCGTTGGCGTCGTGCCCGTGGGCGACGGGCAGTCCCGCGACGAGCGGGTGGTCCTGGTCGAAACTGGTGTCCGCCATACCCAGCGGGTCGAGGACCAGGCGCCGCATCAGCGCCTCGAAGCCTTCCCCGGTCACGTCCTCCAGGACCTGCTGGAGCACCCAGTAGTGGGTGCTGCTCTTGCGGAACACCTCACCGGGAGGCAGCTCGCGGCGCACCTTCGGCGTGGTCACCGGGGGCCGTCCGGCCAGCAGGTCGAGCAGGCTCGGCAGCGGTTCGCCGGGCCGGAAGCCCACGCTGCGGTGCCGGGCGAGGCCCGCGCGGTGCCCCAGCAACTGCCGTACGGTGACCTGGCCTTGGACCTGCGGGTCGTCGTCGAGCGTCCAGGACCTCAGATACGTCGCGATGTCGGCGTCCAGATCGATGACCTGCTCGTCGCACAGGCGCAGGACGGCGAACGCGGTCAGGTGCTTGCTGAGGGACCCGGCCTGGAACAGCGTCCGCGGGGTCACCGCCTCGTCGCCGCCCGCGGCCAGCACACCGTGCCCGGTGACGGAGACGACCTCGCCGTCGCGCAGCACCGCGAGGGCGACGCCGGGCACGTGGTGGTCGGCCATGACGGCGTCGATGCCCTCGACGACCGGCGCGTCCGGGCCGGCGGGTGCCGCGGGTGCGAGCAGCGCGGCGGCCTCGGCGGCCGCCTCACCGCCCGCGCCGGCGAGCAGCCGGGACAGCAGCTCGGCGGGGACCTCGACGGTGCCGGACGGGGCCGGCGGCGCCGGTGCCTCCTCGACGGCGGGGGTCTCCTCGCGGGCGGCCGCCGCGTCCTCGTCCACGGCCGCCGCCAGGTCGATCAGTGTGTCGTGCTGGTACATCCGGTAGACCGACACCGCCAGACCGGCCGCGCGGGCCGCCGCAAGGACCTTGATCATCAGCAGCGAGTGGCCGCCGAGGTCGTGGAAGCGGTCGTGGACGCCGATCTGCTCGACGCCGAGCACCTCGCTCCAGATCGCCGCGAGGGCCTTCTCCGTGGGGGTGCGCGGCGGCACATGGTCGGCGCCGGTCAGCAGGTCGGCCCGGTCGGGGGCGGGCAGGGCGCGCCGGTCGACCTTGCCGTTGGCGTTGAGCGGCAGGGCGTCCAGGGCGATGAACGCCGCGGGCACCATGTACTCCGGCAGGTGCAGGGCGCAGTGTGCGGCCAGTTCCTCCGGGGTGGCGTCCGCGCCGGCCCAGTGGGCGATCAGGCGGCGGTCGCCGGGCACGGGTTCGTGCACGGAGACGTACGCCTCGCGGACGGCGGGGTGGCGGGTGAGCACGGTCTGGATCTCGCCCAGCTCGACCCGGTATCCGCGGATCTTGACCTGGTCGTCGATCCGCCCGAGGAACTCCACGTTCCCGTCGGCGAGTTGACGCACCAGGTCGCCGGTGCGGTAGAGGCGGGC